>NZ_JBNDKT010000010.1:0-265921 GCF_050435685.1 Paraburkholderia sp. GAS448 | reverse complement strand
CGGCCCCTTTTTTTTTTTTGGGGGGGGGGGGGGGGGTGTCTCTGGGGGGGGGGCCCCCCCCGGGGGGGGGGGGGGGGGGGGGGGGCGGGGGGGGGGGGGGGGGGCCCCCCCCCCCCCCCCCCCCGCGCCGCATGGAACATCACCCGTTCGTGTGCCCTGTCTAGAGAAGCGTACGCACGTGCCACAACTCAGGAAACAGCACCACGTCCAGCATTTTCCGCAGATACGGCGCGCCGCTCGTGCCGCCGGTGCCCTGCTTGAATCCGATGATCCGCTCGACGGTCGTCACATGCCGGAAACGCCATTGGCGAAACGCGTCCTCGAGATCGACAAGCTCTTCGGCCATTTCATACAGTTCCCAATGCTGCGAGGGATTGCGATACACCTCCAGCCAGGCCGCTTCGACCGATGCGTCGTGTTGGGTCGGCCCGGTCCAGTCCCGGTTCAGCCGTTCCGGCGCAATCGCAAAGCCGCGCCGCGCGAGCAGGCGGATGACCTCGTCGTAGAACGACGGCGCTTCGAGCGTCGCGCGCACTTCCGCAAGGACATCGGGCCGATGCGCATGGGGCTTCAGCATCTGTTCGTTCTTGTTGCCGAGCAGGAACTCCAGTTGCCGGTACTGGTACGACTGGAAGCCCGATGAAGCGCCCAGGTAGGGCCGCATTGCGGTGTATTCGGACGGGGTCATGGTCGCGAGCACGCTCCACGCCTGCACCAGTTGTTCGAGAATGCGCGACAGGCGCGCCAGCATCTTGAATGCGGGCGGCAGGTCGTCGCGACAGACAGCGGCCAGCGCGGCGCGCAGTTCGTACAGCCCGAGCTTCATCCATAGTTCGCTGGTCTGATGCTGGATGATGAAGAGCATCTCATTGTGATCGGGCGAGAGCGGATGCTGTGCCGAGAGGATCGAACCGAGCGACAGATAGTCGCCATAGCTCATCGACTCCGAGAAGTCGAGCTGCGCGTCGTGCCAGCCGTCTCCGCCTCCGGGCACATGCGGCGCGTGCGCGCCGGCGGCGGCCGCCGCATGCGTACCCACGGCGGCGCCGTGGCCGAATGGGCACCCGCGTGCCGGTTCGTCATCAGGCCGTTGCATGTGATCGGTCATCGCGGGCTCCTTACGTCACTGCGCCGCGTGCGGCGAATTCGGGTGCACGCCACGTCTCGTGGGCGAGGACGTCGCGCAACGTTTCGACGGCGTCCCACACATCGACGAAGCGCGTATAGAGCGGCGTGAGGCCAAAACGCAGCACATGTGGCTCGCGATAGTCGCCGATCACGCCACCCGCGATCAGCGCCTGCATCACTTCAAAACCGTGCGGATGCTCGAAGCTCGCATGCGAGCCGCGCTCGCTGTGCTTGCGCGGTGTCACGAGCGTCAGCGGGAATTCGCTGCAACGCGACTCGACCAGTTCGATGAACAGATCGGTGAGCGCGAGCGATTTCCGGCGGACCGCCTGCATGTCGGTCTGCAGAAATACATCGAGCCCGGATTCAACGAGCGCCATCGACACCATCGGCTGCGTGCCGCACAGATAGCGGCCGACGCCTTCATCCGGCTCGTACGTCGGGTTCATCTCGAACGGCGCGCGATGGCCCCACCAGCCCGACAGCGGCTGCGAAAATTCATTCTGGTGGCGATGAGGCACCCACACGAAGGCCGGTGAGCCCGGGCCGCCGTTCAGATACTTGTACGTGCAGCCGACCGCATAGTCGGCCCCGGCGCCGTTCAGATCGACCGGCACGGCGCCCGCCGAATGCGCAAGGTCCCACAGCGCAAGCGCGCCTGTCTCATGGATCAGCTTCGTGAGCGCCGTCATGTCGTGCATGTAGCCGGTGCGGTAGTTCACGTGCGTGATCATTGCAATGGCCGTATCCGGGCCGAGCGCGGCCGGCAGTTCCGACGGGTCGTCGATGAGGCGCAATTCGTAGCCGCGATCGAGCTGTTCGATGAGGCCCTGCGCGATGTACAGATCGCTCGGGAAATTCGAGCGCTCCGACACGATCACGCGCCGCTTCGGATCGCGCTGGTTCTGCAGCTTCAACGCGGCGGACAGCAGCTTGAAGAGATTGATCGAGATCGTGTCGGTGACGACCACTTCGTTGTGCGCCGCGCCGATCAGCGGCGCGAGCTTGTTGCCGAGGCGGCGCGGCAGCGCGAACCAGCCGGCGCTGTTCCAGCTGCGGATCAGTCCTTCGCCCCATTCTGCGGCGATGACTGTCTGCGCGCGTTGTGCGGCAGCCGCCGGCGGCACGCCGAGCGAATTGCCGTCGAGATAGATGGTCGACGGCGAGAGCGCGAACTGATCGCGCAGCGGAGCAAGCGGGTCGGCGCGGTCGAGCGCTACAGCTTCTTCACGGGTATTCATGGTGGTCCATTCAGGTACAGGCATGGTTGGGCGGGTGAGGCCTGGGTCGGCCAGGTTCAGGATCAGATTCAGGTTCAGGTCGGCAAGGCGCGCAGCACGGCACGCACCGGGCTCGCGTCGAGCGTGGTGAACCTGAGGGGCAGCGCGATCAGTTCGTAGTCGCCGGCGGCGACTTCGTCCAGCACGATGCCTTCGAGTATCGCCATGCGATGGGCGCGAATCCGCTGGTGGGCGGCCATCGTCTTCGATTCCTGCGGATCGAGCGACGGCGTATCGATACCGATCAGCCGGACGCCGTGCGCCGCGAGCAGATCGATTGTTTCCGGCGCGACCGCGCAGAACGCGCTGTCCCATGTGGCGGTGGGCGCGCGTTCGTAGGTCCGCAGCAGCACGCGCGGCGGAAGGGTGCTGTCGAGCGCGGCGGCGACGTGCCCGGGTGTCACCAGAGGCGACGCGCCGACGCAGTGGATCACCCGGCAGCGTCCAAGGTACGCATCGAGCGGCACCTTGCCGATGGCGGCGCCGTCGGCATCGTAGTGAAGCGGCGCGTCGGTATGGGCGCCGGTGTGGGGCGATAGTGTGATTCGCGCAACATTCACCGGCGAGCCGGCTTCCATACGCCAGACGCGCTCGATGCCGACCGGCGTATCGCCCGGCCAGACAGGCGTGGCGGTGTCGACCGGCGGGGTGATGTCCCAAAGTCCTGTCATCCCGGAGTGGTGTTGTGTGTCCATTCTTCAAATGATAGGCGGGGTGCCGCGAAATGTGATTGCGAAAAAATCACCTTCTTTGGCCTCTCCTGGAACATAATTTGAGGCAAATGGGAAAGGGAGACCGAAAATGAACGCGATCTCGCTCGACGCCACCGATTGCCGTATCCTGGCGGTGCTTCAGCATGAGGGACGGATCAGCAATCTCGATCTGGCAGAACGGATTTCGCTCTCGCCTTCGGCTTGTCTGCGAAGGCTGCGGTTGCTGGAGGAGCAGGGCGTCATCGAACGCTACCGGGCGTGCCTGAACCGTGAAGTACTGGGTTTCGAGCTGGAGGCGTTCGTGCAGGTCTCCATGCGCAACGATCAGGAAAATTGGCACGAGCGCTTCGCGTCGGCGGTGCGAGACTGGCCGGAGGTGGTCGGCGCGTTCGTCGTGACGGGCGAAAGCCACTACGTGCTGCGCGTGCTGGCGCACAACCTCAAGCACTATTCGGATTTCGTGCTGAGCCGGCTTTACAAGGCGCCCGGCGTGATGGACATCCGCTCGAACATCGTTCTGCAGACGCTCAAGGAAGATTCGGGCGTGCCGGTGGAACTGGTAGCCGGGGCGGCCGCGAAGTAGGGGTGAAGCAGGACTGGACGCAGGGATGAAAGCCGCTCAGAGCGGCTTCAACCCGTGGAACTGACCGTTCTGGAACACCAGCGGCGCGGTCTCGCCAGCCTGCTCGTGGACGCCGCAACGCTCGACCTCGCCGACGAAAATCACGTGATCGCCTTCTTCGTAGCGGCTGCGATTGTGGCACTCGAACCAGGCAAGTGCTCCGTCCAGCACTGGCATGCCCGAATCGCCGGCCGCATGCGACACGCCTTCGAAGCGGTCGCCCTTCACTGTCGCGAAGCGTTTGCAAAGTTCCAGCTGCGACGTCGCGAGCACGTTCACCACATAGTGACTGTTTGCCTGGAACACGGGCATCGACGCCGAGCGCGTCGCGAGACTCCACAGCACGAGCGGCGGCGCAAGCGACACCGAATTGAACGAACTGGCGGTGATGCCGATCAGCTGGCCGGACGCCGCGCGCGTCGTGATTACGGTGACGCCGGTCGCAAACTGGCTGAGTGCGAGCTTGAACGCCACCTGGTCGAAATTGGGCGGGCTGGCACGCTTCTTCATTGAACGGAGGCTCCGGATGCCGGCCGGGCGGTGGGGCATCGCGGCTTGGCGGGAAGAATTGAATCGAAGGTCATGTAGAAAATCGGCGAATTGCCCCAATTCTAACGGAACCGCGGGCGGGCCAGCCGCGAACCCCTGCCGGCGCACGCAAAAGCCGCTAAGCTAAAAACGATTCACCGGTTCCGATCGGGTCTGATTGAGAAGCGCGTGCGGCGCAGCAAACAAGCAAGGAGCGATCAATGAGTCAGGCAAGTGAAACCGCCACCCTCGGCGGCGGATGTTTCTGGTGTCTTGAAGCCGTGTTTCTGGGCGTCGACGGCGTGAACGCCGTCGAGTCGGGCTACGCGGGCGGCCAGGTCGATCACCCGACTTACGAGCAGGTCTGCGATGGTGAAACCGGTCACGCGGAAGTCGTCAAGGTGGACTTCGATCCGTCGCGGATCAGCTACCGCGAAATCCTGGATATTTTCTTTGCGATCCACGATCCGACCCAGGTGAACCGCCAGGGCAACGACGTCGGCACGCAGTACCGGTCGGCGATCTTCACGCATTCGGACGCGCAGCGCGAGACGGCGGAACAGGCCATCCGCGAGATCGCCGCGCAAGGCATCTACGACGGGCAGATCGTGACCCAGGTGCTGCCGCTCGACGGTAACTACTGGCCGGCTGAGGCGTATCACCAGAACTATTTCGCGCAGCATCCGGATCAGGGTTATTGCTCATTCGTCGTTGCGCCGAAGGTCGCGAAATTCCGTCAGAAGTTCGCGCACCGGATCAAGGCGGGCTAAGGCCGCATGATGGCTGGCGGCGCTGCGTCGCCCCCGGCGGGCGTTCGACCGGTCATGGTCGACCGCCCGCTCGCCGGGGCGCGCAGCCTGCGGTCAGGCGCTTTCTTCGCGCAAACGGGTGCAGGCCTCGACGATCGCCTCGCCGAGTTTCACGCAGGTCAGCGGCGCTGAACCCTCCGCCTTGTTGTTCGCGGCGATCAGCACCGGCCAGCCAGCCAGCGCGTAGCGGGCCGCCAGTTCGGCAAGCGCGGCGCGGGTCGTCGGATCTTCATCGACGAGACGGTCGAACGGCTCGTATTTCGCCTTCGCCTGCTCATATTTGAAGCCGCCGTGCAGGCTCCAGCGCACGATCAGCGGACCGGCCGGCTCGCCATCCAGCAACGCGAGCGCGGCTGCCTGACGCAGCGGATCCGGCATCCGCGCATGAATTCCCACGCAGTAACGGACGCCTGCCGCGCGCAACGCGCGGATGAAACGCGGTGTCAGCAGACAGGCGTCGCGGATTTCGACCGCGTAGCACGCGCCGCCCTCCGGCAGCCGCGGCAGCGCCGCGAGAAAGGCGCTCAGGCGGTCGATGAAAATCGCTGGCTCGGCCATCATCTCGTCGGGCAGCGGCGAAAACTGGAACACCAGCGCGCCGGCCCTGGCGCCCAGGCCGTCGAGACAGGGACGCACGAAGTCGTCGATCGCGATCTGTGCATTCTGAAAACACGGGTTCAGTGAGACCGGTTCGCCGCGTTCGGCCCGCACGGTTGCGTCGGTGACCGACTGCGGCGCCTTCACGATAAAGCGGAAATGGTCCGGCACCTGACGGGCATAGCGCAGGTAGTCGGCGAGCGTCAAGGGTGCGTAGAACGACCGGTCGATACTCACGGTGCGCAGCAGCGGATGCGAACCGTAGGCCGCGAGCCCGTCGCGCGAGAGCTTGCTGTTGCTGTAGTCGTCACCGTAGACGATCCCGTTCCAGCCGGGAAACGACCACGACGAGGCGCCGAGATGAACCTGCGGCGGCAGGGCGTCAGCTACAGCGAGCACATCTGCAGAAGGAATGGCGGCGACGACGTCGCGCGCGCGGTGCTTCGGTTTTTCAGCATGGGGAGAAGCCGGTGCCGGCGTCGCGGTGAGGGCAACCTCTTCGCGCCAGAGCGGTGAAGAAGCCAAAGCGCTTGCTGCTTCGCGCGAAGACGGTCTGGTCGGCGAAGTCGCCGCGCGGACTGACGCACCTGGCGAATCGGATGCAGGTGCCGCCATCGGCATCCCGAACAGATCGAGCTGCGGCGCCTCGTCTTCCCCTTCGTTTGCCTGAAGCTGTTGCGCGACTGCGCCGTGCTGGCCTTCTTCCATCGATTCCCGTATCCGATTGCTGTTGTGACACCAGACCGAAGCGCCTGCGGCGGCGATGCCGCCCGCCTCGCCGGCCCAGTGTCACGCCACCAACGGATCACTGCGGCCGTTGTACATGTATCGCCGCGACCACGGCAAGGTCCTCGCGCTGCGGCCCGCCTTGCGGCAGACGATCTGATAGATCGACACGTCGTCGTTCTCGAACGCGTACGCGCAGCCCGCAAGATACACGCGCCAGATTCGGAATTTCTCGTCGTCGACCAGCTTGCGCGCGGCCTGGGCGTGCATTTCGAAATTCTCAGCCCAGATATCGAGCGTGCGCGCATAGTGCCGCCGCAGGCTTTCGACGTCAACCGCTTCCAGGCCGCCGCGTTGCATCGCCTCGAGGGCGAGGCTGATATGGGGCAGCTCGCCGTCCGGGAACACATAGCGGTCGATGAATTCGCCACCGCCGAGCGCCGTCTCGCCGCTGTCGTAATCGGTCGACGTAATGCCGTGGTTCATCGCCACGCCGTCGTCGGCGAGCAGATCGTGGATCTTCTGGAAGTAGCCAGGCAGATTCTTGCGCCCGACGTGCTCGAACATCCCGACGCTCGTGATGCGATCGAACTGGCCTTCGACGTCGCGATAGTCCTGCAGGCGGATTTCGATCCTGTCCTCCAGACCGGCCGCCTTGACGCGCGCCGTGGCGAGATCGAACTGGTTCTGCGACAGCGTCACGCCGACGCACTGCGCGCCGAATTTCTGCGCGGCACGCAGCACGAGCGCACCCCAGCCGCAGCCGATGTCGAGCAGGCGCTGACCGGGCTGCACCTGGATCTTGGTGAGGATGTGGTCGATTTTCTTGATCTGCGCGGTGGCGAGGTCTTCATCGCCGTTCTCGAAGTACGCGCACGAGTACACCATGTTGTCGTCGAGCCACAGCCGGTAGAACTCGTTCGAGACATCGTAGTGATACTGGATCGCCTTCCTGTCCGACGTTTTCGTGTGATTGAAGTAGCGTCGTACACGCGCGAGCTTGCCGGCACTCGTGACGGTGTTGCGTGCCAGCGAATAGCTGACATTGATGATGTCCGACAGCTTGCCTTCGATGTCGATCTTGCCCTTCACGTACGCCTCGCCCAGATTGTCGAGGCTCGGTTCGAGCAGATACGGCAGCGCCGTCGCACTCTTGACGTGCAGCGTGACCTGGGGCGCGGCAAACTGCCCGAAGTCGTGTTGCTGGCCATCCCACAGCACGAGACGTGCAGGCAGGTTGGCCTTGCTTCTTACCTCTTCTACCCACTGCGCCAGCTTCTTCTCCCAGAACATGTGATTTCTCCGTGTCCAATGAAATCAAAGCAAAGCCTTTCTGGATAGCGGCGCGCCGTGGCGTTACTCCAAAGCCTCGATGGCCGCGCGCGATCCCGCCGGTCGACGCGGCCGTCCGGCAGGACGTCCGCGCACCGGGCGCCGTATATAGAGTTAAGGCGACAGCCGGGCGATCTGCCAGTCGCCGTTGGCTGTGCGCGTATACCGCAGGCGGTCGTGCAGTCGCGACGGCCGGCCTTGCCAGAATTCGATGGCGTCCGGCACGAGCCGGTAGCCGCCCCAGTTCGGCGGACGCGGCGGCTCAGCGCCGAATCGTTCGCTGAATTCGCGTTCGCGCGCTTCGAGCACGGCGCGGCTTTCAATTACCTGACTTTGTTCGGACGCCCAGGCGCCGATGCGCGAATCCACCGGACGCGACGCAAAATAGGCGTCGCTTTCGTCGGCGCCTGTCTTTGCAACGACGCCCTCGATACGCACCTGGCGCTCGAGTTCGATCCAGTAGAAAAGCAGGGCGGCGTGCGGGTTCTCCGCGAGTTCGCGGCCTTTTCGGCTGTCGTAGTTAGTGAAGAAGGTGAAGCCGCGTTCGTCGACGCCCTTGATTAGCACAATGCGTGCCGAAGGCCGGCCACGGCCATCGACCGTAGCCAGCGTCATGGTGTTCGGCTCGGGCAACTGGGCGTCGAGTGCCTGCGCGAACCATGTCTTGAACTGCCGGATCGGGTTGCGGTCGACATCGGCTTCGTCGAGCGAACCGAGCGAATAGTTTTTGCGAAGTTCGGCAAGTGTCGTCATGTTCTTATGCGAACGCTACAGTAAGGCCAGTATAGCGAAGGAACGGATTTTCTGCGTTGTGACGGATCAACGTAGTCGCGTCTGAAGCTTTGGGCGGGTGCCCGGCTCACTCGCCCGCGATCAGGCAAAATACGGGCTTCGCAAGCCAGCCTGCTCCCAACGAGTTCGTCGCCATGTCCACGCCTAGCAGCACCGCGCATACCGGTGCATTTTCCGATCTTACTACCAGCCCCGGCGGGAATGAAATCGCCGACCGTGCGCGCCGTTTCGGCGGCATCGCGAGGCTGTACGGCGCACCGGCGCTCGAAGCGTTCGAGCGGGCGCACGTTGCTGTCATCGGTATCGGTGGTGTGGGTTCGTGGGCGGCCGAGGCGCTCGCGCGCAGCGCAATCGGCAAGCTGACGTTGATCGACCTCGACAACGTCGCTGAAAGCAACACGAATCGGCAGATTCACGCGCTCGACGGCAACTACGGCAAGCCGAAAGTCGAGGCGATGGCCGAGCGGATCAGATTGATCGATCCGCTGTGCGATGTGCGCCTCGTCGAAGATTTCATCGAGCCGGACAATTTCGCTTCGGTACTGGGTGGCGGCGGCTTCGACTACGTGATCGATGCGATCGACAGCGTGCGTACGAAGACCGCCTTGATCGCGTGGTGTGTCGAACAGAGGTTGCCGCTGATCACGGTCGGCGGCGCGGGCGGTCAGCTCGATCCGACGCGTATCCGCATCGACGATCTGGCGCTGACGATCCAGGACCCGCTGCTCTCGAAGGTGCGCGCGCAGTTGCGCAAGCAGCACGGTTTTCCGCGCGGCCCGAAGGCGAAATTCAAGGTGAGTGCAGTCTATTCCGACGAGCCGCTTATCTATCCGGAAGCGGCTGTGTGCGATATCGACGAGGAAGCCGAACACGTCACGACGTCGCCGGGGCATACCGGACCGGTGGGGCTGAACTGTGCGGGCTTCGGTTCGAGCGTGTGCGTGACGGCGAGCTTCGGGTTCGCAGCGGTGGCGCACGTGCTGCGTGTACTGGCGCAGCAGGGCAACGGCAGATGAGCGCCAGGTGAGCGCCAGGTAAGCGCCAGGTGAGCGCCAGGTGAGCGCCTGCCGGGTGCTCCATCCGGGCTGAAAACAGAAACGCGGCCAGCAGGCCGCGTTTCTGTTTGTTGCTCAAACCGTGTTGCTCACACTGACGCGCTCAATTCAGCGCCGCGCTGAGCTTGCGCCGCCACTGCGCCACCAGCTCCGGTTGATGTGCCGCCAGATCGAACACCGACAGCATCGTTTTGCGGCCGATGTCCTCGCGGAACGAGCGGTCGCGATGCACGATCGCGAGCAGATGCTCCAGCGCGTCAGCGTATTTGCGCCGCGCGATGAAGGCGCTGGCGAGATCGAAGCGCGCTTCCAGATCATCCGGATTCGCCGCGACTTTCGCCTCCAGCGCGTCGGTGGGCGGCAGGTCGGCTGCTGCATCGACCGCATCGAGCCGCGTCTTGATTGCGTTAAAGCGCGGGTCGATGTCTTGCGTGGTTTTCGCCGATAGCAGGTCGACTTCGTTGCGTGCTTCGTCGAAGCGGTTTTGATTCAGCAACAGTTCGATCAGGTCCAGACGTGCCTCTTCGTAACCCGGATCGAACGCGAGTGCTGCCTTCAGATGATCGAAGGCATCGTCGAAACGACCTTCGGCGATCGCGATCTGTGCATTGCCGCGTTCGGCTTCGGCGGAGTCCGGCACCAGGCGGTCGAGAAACTCGCGCAACTGGCCTTCCGGCAGCACGCCGACGAACTGGTCGACCGGGCGGCCGTCCGCAAAGGCGATCACATGCGGAATGCTGCGCACCTGGAAGTGGGCGGCGAGTTCCTGATTTTCATCGACGTTCACCTTCACGAGCTTCCATTTGCCCTCGTACTCGGCTTCGAGCTTTTCGAGCATCGGGCCGAGCGTTTTGCACGGGCCGCACCACGGCGCCCAGAAATCGATCAGCACTGGAGCGAGCGTCGAACCTTCGATGACGTCTTTTTCGAAAGTGGCCAGAGTGGTGTCCATTGCATCCTCGTCGGAAAAACTGTCTGTGCATCAAATGGGGGCTCGCGCCCCGAATTCAATGCGCCATTCACTGTGGCTTGCGCTCTGGCAACGGAATCCATTCCGTTTCGCCCGGCACCTTGCCCATCTGCTGGTTCGTCCATAGAACCTTGGCGCGTTCGATCTTTTCACGCGAACTGGCCACGAAATTCCATTCGATAAAGCGTTCACCGTCGATCTTCTCGCCGCCCAGCAGCATGACGGTCGCCCCCTTCGTGCTCGCGAGCGTGACGGTTTCGCCGGGCGTCAGCACGGCCATCAGGCCGGCTTCGAGCGCTTCGCCGTCGATCGCCAGATCGCCTTCGACCAGATACGCGCCGCGCTCGTCGTGTTCCGGCTCGAGCGCGAACGAACTGCCCGGCGCAAAGTGGGCGGCGACGTAGAGCGTGCCCGAGAAGGTCGTGGTCGGCGCGGTCTGGCCGAAGGCCGTGCCTGCGATCACGCGTAGCGTGACGCCGTGGCGCTCGATCTCCGGCAGCGTCGCCGCCGCGTGATGTTCGAAAGACGGCTCGTCGTCTTCATGCGCGAGCGGCAGCGCGACCCAGGTCTGGATGCCGTGCATGGCCAGGCCTCGGCCGCGGTCCTCGCTTGGCGTGCGTTCCGAATGCACGATGCCGCGGCCGGCGGTCATCCAGTTCACGTCGCCGGGAACGATCTTCTGCTCGGACCCGAGACTGTCGCGGTGCATGATCGCGCCTTCGAACAGATAGGTGACGGTCGCAAGGCCGATGTGCGGATGCGGGCGGACATCGAGGCCCACACCTGGCGCGAGTATCGCCGGACCCATATGGTCGAAGAAGATGAACGGTCCGATGAGGCGCGCCGCCATCGCCGGCAGCACACGCCGCACGGTAAGACTGCCGACGTCGCGCAAATGAGGCTTGAGAACCGCCTTGATCGGGGAGGACATGGGTAAGGCTCCTGGCTGCCGCGGTTGAGGGGACAGGTCATTTTAACGCTCGCGCGAGGTGGGCGGCTGGTCAGGTGAACCAGGGCCCGGCCAGCGGTGCTCGCAAAGAAGCGCAAGTCTGGACAAGTATCCCGCAGAGGACCTGCGACTTTCCGGCGGGCGCTCCGCTAAACTTGGATCTTCGTGAAAGAGAGGAGGCGAAGAATGTCGCCGAGGGATCTGCTGCTGGCGCTGGTGGTGGTCGCTGCGTGGGGTGTGAACTTTGTCGTCATCAAGGTCGGCCTGCACGGCGTGCCGCCGATGCTGCTCGGCGCCTTGCGCTTTCTGCTGGCCGCGATTCCTGCCGTGTTCTTCGTCAAACGTCCGCAACTGCCGTGGCGCTGGCTGCTGGCCTATGGCGCGACCATTTCGTTCGGCCAGTTCGCTTTTCTCTTTACCGCGATGTATGTCGGGATGCCGGCGGGCCTCGCTTCGCTGGTGCTGCAGGCGCAGGCGTTTTTTACGCTGCTCTTCGCGGTCATGTTTCTCCATGAGCGTTTTCGCGCGCAGAACGTCATCGGTTTGTTGATCGCGGCGGGTGGCCTCGCGGTGATCGGTCTGGAGGGCGGTCACGTGATGACGCTTGCCGGCTTTGTCCTCACGCTGTGCGCGGCGGTCTCGTGGGCGCTCGGCAATATCGTCACCAAGAAGATCGGCAAGGTCGATCTGGTCGGCCTCGTAGTGTGGGCGAGCCTGATTCCGCCGCTGCCGTTTCTCGTCCTGTCTTACTTCGTCGAAGGTCCGCAACGGATAGCCGCGGCGCTGACCGGCATCGGCGGATCGTCGATCTTCGCGATCGTCTATCTCGCGTTTATCGCAACGCTTCTGGGCTACAGCCTCTGGAGCCGTCTGCTGTCGCGTTATCCGGCAAGCCAGGTTGCGCCGTTTTCGCTGCTCGTGCCGATTGTCGGGCTGGCCTCCGCATCGCTCTTTCTCGACGAGCATCTGTCGACCGCGCAGATTGCCGGTGCGGTGCTCGTGATGGCAGGACTCGCTGTGAACGTATTCGGCGGATGGGTCGTGCAACGTGCTGCGTCGGCGCGCTGACCGGAAAATCCGGCAGAATCGGGACGCGCGCCTGTCGCGCCCCTGACGTAAAAGCGGCCGCATCGAGCGGCCGCTTTTACATGGCAAGACGACCAGCGCATTACGTCATCCGGTTCTTCGCAAGCGGCGGATTCGCCGCGAAGTAACGCTTGATGCCAGTGAGAATCGCGTCGGCCATCCGGTCGCGATAGGCGTCGTCGTTGAGACGTTTTTCTTCGTCGGGGTTGCTGATGAACGCGGTCTCGACGAGGATCGACGGAATATCGGGCGCTTTCAGCACTGCAAACCCCGCCTGTTCGACCGAGCCCTTGTGCAGCTTGTTGATGTCGCCGATCTCCTTCAGCACGAAGTTGCCGTAACGCATCGAATCGCGGATCTGCGCGGTGGTCGACATATCGAACAGTGCGCGGTTCACGCTTGCGTCGGCGGTCTTGATGTTGATGCCGCCGATCTGGTCAGACGAGTTTTCCTTGTTCGCCATCCATTGCGCCGCTGCGCTCGACGCGCCGTGCTCCGACAGGGCGAACACCGACGAGCCGCGTGCGGACGGATCGGTGAACGCGTCGGCATGGACCGATACGAAGAGGTCGGCCCCCACGCGCCGCGCTTTCTGCACGCGGACGTTGAGCGGCACGAAGAAGTCGGCGTCGCGGGTCATCATCGCGCGCATGTTCGGCTGGGCGTCGATCTTTGCGCGCAGCTTCTTCGCGACGTCGAGTGCGATGTGCTTTTCATACGTGCCGCCGCCGCCGATCGCGCCCGGGTCTTCGCCGCCATGGCCCGGGTCGATGGCGACCGTCAGGAGGCGGACCGTGTTGCCTCGGCCGGATTTCGGCGCTGTGAACTTGTACGTATCGTCGGTGGCATCGGCGCCGTCGTCGTCGTTGCGGGCGATGGCGGTCGGCGGCGCGGGTTTGACTGTCGGGCGCGGCGGCGGCGGCGGCGTCGGCGTCGGGTTTGGCATAACTCGCGCGGGTGGTCGCGGCACATCCGGCGACGATGGCGCGCTGTTCTGCGCGTAACGCTCGAAGAACGCGTCGCTGTTGTCGCCCGGCGGCGGCGATGTGGGGCCCGAAAGCGTCACGGGCGGCGCGTTGTTTTCGTTGAGCTTCTGTTCCTTGCGCTCGGTCTGCGCGAGGAGATCCATCAGCGGATCCGGAGCCACAGCCGGATAAAGATCGAACACGAGGCGGTATTTATATGCGCCGACGGGCGGCAAGGTGAACACCTGCGGCTTCACCGAACCCTTCAGGTCGAACACCATCCGCACGACGTGCGGCTGATACTGCCCGACCCGCACGGCCTGAATCTGCGGATCATTCGGCGTGATCTTCGAGACGAGATCGCGCAGGGCCTGATCGAGATCGAGACCGGTCAGATCGACCACCAGCCGGTCGGGGCCCTGCAAAAGTTGCTGTGCGTTTTGCAGCGGCTGGTCCGATTCGATCGTCACGCGCGTGTAGTCGCGTGCGGGCCAGACGCGCACGCCGAGCACCGAACTCGCCCGTGCGAGGCGCGGCGCGACGAGCCCGAGCACGAGCGTCGACGCGCCCGCGCGCAGGATCTGCCGGCGCCTCCAGTTATGCGTCGCGGTGGCCGCTGACTCGATCGAGCGGAACGGTTTGATCAACATCTTTCGAGACATGCCTTTCCTGATTCGCTGTATGCGCGCGCGACGAGAAGGCGTCCATCGCCCTCCACATCGAGCGAGAAGACGAGATCCGGTATGCCGAGCAGGGTGCCCGCGCGTTCCGCCCATTCGACAAGGCAGATCGCTCCGCTGTCGAAGTATTCGCGAAAGCCTGCATCGGCCCATTCGGCCGGATCGGTAAAACGATAGAGATCGAAGTGGTACAGCTCGAGTTCCCCATCGGGGCGTTCGACCGCGTAGGGTTCGACCAGCGTGTAGGTTGGGCTGCGCACGCGACCCGTGTGTCCGAGGGCGCGCAACGTAGCGCGCACGAGCGTGGTTTTGCCCGCGCCGAGGTCGCCCAGCAACTGCACCTGCAAGCCCTGGAATTCGCTGCGGGCGTCGGGTTCCGATGCGGCCCGGCGTACGTGATCGATGGCGTCGGCGAAGCGCGCGCCGAACGCACTGGTGGCGGCTTCGTCCGCGAGCGCGAAGTGGCGTTCGAGCAGGACGGCAGCGGCGGGTTTGATCACGTGAACGGGGTTGTCGGGCATTCTCGTAAAATGGCGTGATGAACCGATGTCCGGACCACCCCGTTTCCTGCACGCCTGCGTCCGATGACGATGCGCGTGCCGTGCGTCATTTCGATGAAGCGGCGCTGAACGCGCTCGCCTTGCGCATCAAAACGTGGGGCCGCGAACTGGGTTTCGGTGCGATCGGTATCAGTGACACCGACCTCACAGCTGCCGAGGCGGGGCTCGCCGCGTGGCTCGAAGCGGGCTGCCATGGCGAGATGGATTATATGGCCAAACACGGGATGAAACGTGCACGGCCGGCCGAGCTTGTGGCCGGCACGCGACGCGTGATTACCGCACGAATGGCCTATTTGCCCGCCATGACGCTTGCCGGAAACGCCGACGAAAGCGACCCGCAGGCTATGCCGCAGGACTGGCGCAAGGCTGAACTCGGCCGGCTTGCGGACCCGTCCGCTGCGGTTGTCTCGATCTACGCGCGTGGTCGCGACTACCACAAGGTGATGCGTAACCGCTTGCAGCAGCTCGCGGAAAAGATCGAAGCTGAGATCGGCGGATACGGCTATCGCGTGTTCACCGATTCGGCCCCGGTGCTGGAAGTCGAGCTGGCGCAGAACGCGGGTGTCGGCTGGCGTGGCAAGCACACGTTGCTGTTGCAGCGCGACGCAGGCTCGCTGTTTTTTCTCGGCGAGATCTACGTCGACGTTCCGCTGCCAACCGACGCTGAAATCGCGCCGGGAGAGGCGCCCGAAACCGCCGGCGCGCATTGCGGCAGTTGTACGCGCTGTATCGGCGCCTGTCCGACGGGCGCGATCGTCGAGCCGTACAAGGTCGACGCGCGGCGCTGCATCTCCTACCTGACGATCGAACTGAAAGGCAGTATTCCCCAGGACTTGCGGCCGCTGATCGGCAATCGTGTGTATGGCTGCGACGATTGCCAGCTTGTCTGTCCGTGGAACAAGTTCGCGCAGGCCGCGCCCGTTGCGGATTTCGATGTCCGGCACGGGCTCGATCGCGCGACGCTTGTCGAACTGTTCGGCTGGACCGCCAGCGAGTTCGACACGCGGATGCAGGGCAGCGCGATCCGTCGCATTGGCTATGAGTGCTGGCTGCGCAATCTGGCGGTCGGCATGGGCAATGCGCTGCGTGCGGATCGTGCGAGCCTGTCGGTTGCGGCGCGAGCCGACATCGTCGAAGCATTGCGCTCGCGTATCGACGACGCGTCCGCGCTGGTTCGCGAGCACGTGGAATGGGCGCTCGAGGCAGCGTAAAGTAGCGGGGTTCCGGCTGCGTTCCTCGTCCGTGCCCTGCGTTGCGTTCTGGAAGACAGGTGACGCATGTTCAACACACCGGATGCCGCGCCGAAAAGGAGGCAATGATGTTCAACGCAGTAATCGATGCGCCGTTCGGCAAGGTCGGCATCCGTATCGAAGCCGACGCCGTGCGCGAGATCGTCTATCTGCCTGATTCGATACGCAGCGTCGCGCCCGATACGCCGCTCGCGAAGGAGGCCGTTGAGCAGATCGAGCGCTATTTCGAGCGTGCGTCGGCAACCTTCGACCTGCCGCTCGCCAATGTCGGCAGTGCATTTCAGCGACGCGTCTGGCAGGCTATCAGCGACATTCCGCCGGGCATCGTGCTGACGTACGGGCAGGTCGCGAAACAGGTCGGCAGTGCACCGCGCGCGGTTGGCCAGGCGTGCGGCGCGAATTATTTCCCGCTGGTGATTCCGTGCCATCGCGTGGTGGCATCGGGCGGGATCGGCGGCTTTGCGAATCACGACGACGACGGCTACTTCCGCAAGGTCAAGCGCTGGCTCCTCGCACACGAAGGTGTTCCCTACGCATGAGCAGCACGACCGGCATCTCCGAGACCGTCATCGACGAAGCGCCTGGCGCGTTGCAGTCGCCGCTCTTCATGACGAGCAACGCGTCGATCGATGCGTTTTGCGACGCGCTGTGGCTCGAACACGGGCTGTCGCGCAACACGCTCGATGCGTATCGCCGCGATCTGCGGCTCTTTGCCGAATGGCTCGCGAAGAAGCGCGACACCTCGCTCGATACGGCGAGCGAAGCGGATCTCAACACCTACAGCGCAGTGCGGCAGAAGGACAAGTCGACTTCGGCGAACCGGCGTCTGTCCGTGTTCAGACGTTATTACGCGTGGTCCGTGCGTGAACATCGCGCAACCGTGGACCCGACGCTGCGCATCCGCTCGGCGAAGCAGCCGCCGCGCTTTCCGACGACGTTGACCGAGGCGCAGGTCGAAGCATTGCTCGGCGCGCCGGATATCGACACACCGCTCGGGCTGCGCGATCGCACGATGCTGGAACTGATGTATGCGAGCGGGCTGCGCGTCACGGAACTCGTGACGTTGAAGACGGTGGAAGTCGGGCTCAACGAAGGCGTGGTGCGCGTGATGGGGAAGGGCTCGAAAGAGCGGCTGATCCCGTTCGGCGAGGAGGCGCACGGCTGGATCGAACGCTATCTGCGCGAAGCCCGGCCTGCGTTGCTGGGTGCACGGGCGAGCGACGCGCTCTTCGTCACCACGCGTGCGGAGGGCATGACGCGTCAGCAGTTCTGGAACATCATCAAGCGCCATGCCGCCGCGGCCGATGTGCGCGCGCCGCTGTCGCCGCACACGCTGCGGCACGCGTTCGCCACGCATCTGCTGAATCACGGCGCGGACCTGCGTGTGGTGCAGTTGCTGCTCGGTCACACGGATATCTCGACGACGCAGATATACACGCACGTCGCGCGCGAGCGGCTGAAGTCGCTGCACGCGACCCACCATCCGCGAGGATGATTCTGTCGGGGCGCGGCGCGGCGACCGTTTAGCGCCCGCGCCTGCTCAAATCAGATCGCGCAGTCGGTGCTTGAGAATCTTGCCGGTCGATGCCGCCGGCAGCGCCGCGAGCACGCGCACTTCGACAGGCCGCTTGTACGGTGCGAGGCGGCCGCTGCACCAGCCGATCAGCTCAGCCGGCGTCACCTGCGCGCCAGCCGCAAGTTCGACGAACGCCACCACTTCCTCATTGCCTTCGACCGCGCGGCCAATCACCGCGGACTGCACGACTTGCGGGTGCGCATTCAGCACATGCTCGACTTCCGCCGGATAGACGTTGAAGCCCGAACGGATGATCAGTTCCTTGCTGCGGCCGACGATGTTGAGCGCGCCATCGGACTCCTGCCGCGCGAGGTCGCCGGTTTTCAGCCAGCCATCCGCGGTGACCGTGGCCCGGGTCTGTTCCGGGTTGCGGTAATAACCGAGCATCACGTTCGGCCCGCGTACCCACAATTCGCCGATCTCGCCTTGTGCGACATCGACACCATCCAGCGAGACGAACCGCACTTCAACCCCCGGAATCACCTGACCGACGGAAACATCGGTGCGCGGTGCGTCGAGCAGGGTCTGCGAGACGGTCGGGCTGCTTTCGGTCATGCCGTAGCCGTTGTGCAATGTCACGCCGTACACGCTTTCGACACGCGCTTTCAGCGCAGCGTCGAGTGGCGAGCCGCCTGAATAAGCGAAGCGCAGTCGCGGCGCAGACCATGCATGTCCGTGTGTCTGCAGATATTCGAGCAGCCTGGCGTGCATGGCGGGCACACCCTGGAAGATCGACACACGCTCTTCGGCGAGTGCGCGACGCACTGCTTCGGGCGAGAAGCGCGACGCGAGCCGCAACGTCGCGCCTGCGTGCAGGCTGCCGAGGCACACCGAGGCGAGGCCATACACGTGCGAAACAGGCAGAACCGCATACACGACATCCTCCGGACCCACACGGCGCAGCGTGCTGGAGATCGTCGCGATGAACATCAGGTTGCGGTGCGACAGCATCACCCCCTTCGGCGTGCCTGTCGTACCGGTGGTGTAAATCAGCGCCGCGCATTGTTTTTCGCTGGCGGCTTCGACGGGCTCGGCGCTCACCGTGCTGTCGGACGTCCACGACCATCCACCGATGTCGATTCCCGACGCCAATGCCGGTGCGGGTTGCGCGCCATGACGTTGCGCGTGCTGCAGCGCATCGGGCGACGCGTCGACCGCATAGGCGACCACGCGCGGCTGCGCGTGCGCGCGGATGGCTTCGAGTTCGCCCGCAGAGAGCCTGGCGTTCGATACAAGCGACCACGCGTCGAGTCTGGCTGTGGCAAACAGCAGCACGATCTGCACGATACTGTTCTCGGCGACGATCATCACGCGGTCGCCCGCGCGCACGCCCCATTCGCGTAGTTGCGCGGCAGTGGCGTCGATGGCGTCCACGAATTGCTGGCGGGTGAGCTGCCGGGTGTCTTCGATCAACGAGATGCGCTGTGGGTCGCGCGCTGCAGCCCGGACAGGAATGTCGGCAATCCGTGCCGGCAGCGAAGCGAGCAGGGCAGGGATGCCGGATGCGTCGAATACGCGCTGACCTGGGAGGGTGGGATCGGCGGACAATGCTGTCTCCTTGATGCGCCGGGGACTCCGGCGACGGGATATTTTCGAACGATCGTGCCACAATCGACGGCCACACACAATTGAGGATTGGGCAAATACCCGTCATGTGGCGAGGCATTTACAATGCGCCGATGAGCAAATCGAGACACGTTTCCGAAACCCCCGCGACGCAGTTTCTGCGCCGCCACGGCGTCGCCTTCGGCGAACATCCATACGACTACGTCGACCACGGCGGCACGGCCGAATCGGCGCGCCAGCTGGGTGTGGACGAACATCATGTCGTCAAGACGCTCGTGATGGAAGACGAGCATGCCAGGCCCTTGATCGTGCTGATGCACGGCGACCGCACTGTGTCGACGAAGAACCTGGCCCGTAGAATCGGCGCGAAACGCGTCGAGCCGTGCAAGCCCGAGGTCGCGAGCCGGCATTCGGGTTACCTGATCGGCGGCACGTCGCCGTTCGGCACGCGCAAGGCGATGCCGGTGTATGTCGAGTCGACGATACTCGAGCTCGATCAGATCTGGCTGAATGGCGGCCGGCGCGGCTTTCTGGTGAGCATCGCGCCGAAGGTGCTGACCGAGCTGCTCGACGCGAAGCCCGTGCAGTGCGCGAGCGTCGATTGAGCCGGCCGGGTCGTGCGAGATGATCGTGTTCGGTAGAATGTGCGCCGTTCTGGTCGTGCTGTATCGGTGGTTTCCAGTTTCGTCACCCACTAGCCTTTCCGGCACATTACAAGAAGAGTCCACAGCATGGAAAACCTGATTGTCGCCGTCGCGGCCTACCTGATCGGCTCGGTGTCGTTTGCCGTGATCGTGAGCGCCACGATGGGGCTCGCCGACCCGCGTTCATACGGCTCGAAGAATCCTGGCGCGACCAACGTCCTGCGCAGCGGCAACAAGACCGCCGCGATCCTCACGCTGCTCGGCGATGCATTCAAAGGGTGGCTCGCGGTGTGGCTCGTCAGCCACTTCGGCCCCCACTATGGCCTCGATGATTCGGCGATCGCCCTCGCCGCGATTGCGGTGTTCCTCGGCCATCTGTATCCGGTGTTCTTCCGCTTCAAGGGCGGCAAGGGCGTGGCGACCGCCGCGGGCGTGCTGCTTGCAATCCATCCGGTGCTGGGCATCGCGACGCTGCTGACGTGGCTCATCATCGCGTTCTTCTTCCGCTATTCGTCGCTGGCGGCGCTCGTGGCCGCCGTGTTCGCGCCGCTCTTCGACGTGTTCCTGTTCGGTCCGAACATCATTGGGCTGGCTGTGCTCGCGATGAGCGCGCTGTTGATCTGGCGCCATCGGGCGAACATCGGAAAGCTGATCGAGGGTAAGGAAAGCCGGATCGGCGAGAAGAAGCGCAACGCGCCGCCGACGGGCAAGCCACGTTGACCTTTCGAAGCGGGGCGCCATGTCAGATGGCATGACGCCCCATCCGCTCAGTCGCGGAAGTTGTTGAAGTCGAGCGGCGTGTCGGTCACGTCCTTGCGCAGCATCGCGATGGCGCTTTGCAAATCGTCGCGCTTGGTGCCCGTCACGCGAACCGCGTCGCCCTGAATGCTCGCCTGGACCTTGATCTTGCTGTCCTTCACGAGCTTGACGATCTTCTTCGCGAGGTCGCCCGAGACACCTTTCTTCACGGTGATGATCTGCTTGACCTTGTCGCCGCCGATCTTCTCGATCTTGCCATAGTCGAGGAAGCGTACGTCCACGTTGCGCTTCGCCATTTTGGACAGCAGCACGTCCTTGACCTGGGTGAGCTTGAAGTCGTCGTCGGCGTAGGCGGTGAGTTCGCGCTCCTTCTGCTCGACGCGGGCATCCGAGCCCTTGAAGTCGAAGCGGGTCGAAATTTCCTTGTTGGATTGCTCGATGGCGTTCTTGACTTCGATCATGTTGGCTTCGCTGACAACGTCAAACGATGGCATTGCATTCTCCCAATAGTGCGCGGTGGCTGGCACAGCCGGACGGCCGCGCGTGACGCACTCGCTATAATCACGAACCGGCTGTCATTTTACCGACGCCTTTCCCATTTGCCCAAGGCCGCCGCGCAACGCCGCGCAGCGTGGCCCTGAAGATCCCCGAGATCCTGACGATCCCAACATCCTGATGTCCCAAGCCGCTGCCGTTTCGTTTCTGTCCAGTTTTCCGCTCAAGGCGCACAACACCTTTGGCTTCGATGTGCGTGCGCGCCTCGCGTGCCGCATCGAACATGAGGCGCAGATCGTCGCTGCGGTCGACGATCCCCGTTCGGCGGGCTTGCCGCGGCTCGTACTGGGCGGAGGCAGCAATGTCGTGCTGACGCGCGATTTCGACGGGCTCGTGCTGCTCGTTGCGCTGCACGGCCGGCGTCTCGCGCGCGAGGACGATGACGCATGGTATGTGGAGGCGGCGGCCGGAGAGAACTGGCATGAATTCGTCGAGTGGACGCTTGCACAGGGCCTGCCCGGACTCGAGAACCTGGCGCTGATTCCGGGAACGGTCGGCGCGGCGCCCATCCAGAACATCGGCGCGTACGGCCTTGAAATGTGCGAGCGCTTCGCGTCGCTGCGGGCGGTCGAGCTGGCAACGGGCGATGTCGTCGAACTCGATGCAAAAGCCTGCCGCTTCGGCTATCGCGACAGTTTCTTCAAACGGGAAGGGCGCGACCGTTTCGTGATTACGTCGGTGACGTTCCGGCTGCCGAAAATGTGGGCGCCACGCGCCGGCTACGCCGACATTGCGCGCGAACTCGCTGCCGATGGTTTTGGTGACGCGTCACCGACTGCGCAGGCGATCTTCGATGCCGTCGTCGCCGTGCGGCGCGCAAAGCTGCCCGATCCGCTCGAACTGGGCAATGCGGGCAGCTTTTTCAAGAATCCGGTCATCGATGCAGCGCATTTCGAAGCGTTGCAGCAGCGCGAGCCGGACCTGGTGTCGTACCGGCAGCCGGATGGACGCGTGAAGCTCGCAGCTGGCTGGCTCATCGACCGGTGCGGCTGGAAGGGGCGAGCGATGGGCGCGGCGGCCGTTCACGACCGGCAGGCGCTGGTGCTGGTGAATCGCGGGGGCGCAACGGGCGCCGAGATTCTGACGCTGGCGCGGGCGATCCAGAGCGACGTTATTCGGCGGTTTGGCGTCGAGCTTGATGCGGAGCCCGATTGCCTGTGAACGGCTGGTAGCTTTGGCTGAGGGCAGTTTGGCGGCGACACAATGAGAAAAAGGCGCCGGGATCACTCCCGGCGCCTTTTTTGCAAATGTCGTTGCGCGCGCGAAAAGCCTTGCGCGCAATCAGTCAGTCCAATGCTCAGCTACGCTGGCGACGTGCGTTTTCAGCGATCCGCATACGAAGCGCATTCAGCTTGATGAAGCCACCGGCGTCGGCCTGGTTGTATGCGCCGCCGTCGTCGTCGAAGGTCGCGATGGTCTTGTCGAACAGCGTTTCCTTCGAGTCGCGCGCCACCACGGACACGCTGCCCTTGTACAGCTTCACGCGCGTCCAGCCGTTGACCTTTTCCTGCGTATGGTCGATCAGCACCTGGATGGCACGACGCTCCGGGCTCCACCAGTAGCCGTTGTAAATGAGGGACGCATAGCGCGCCATCAGGTCGTCCTTCAGGTGAGCGACTTCGCGGTCGAGCGTGATCGACTCCATGCCACGGTGCGCCTTTAGCATGATGGTGCCGCCCGGCGTTTCATAGCAGCCGCGCGACTTCATGCCGACGTAGCGGTTTTCGACCAGATCCAGACGGCCGATGCCGTGCTTGCCGCCGAGACGGTTCAGCTCGGTCAGCATTTCGGCCGGCGACAGGCGCTTGCCATTGAGCGCGACCGGGTCGCCGTGCTCGTATTCGATGTCGAGGTATTCCGCCTGATCCGGCGCTTCTTCGGGCGAAACCGTCCAGCGCCACATGTCGGGTTCGGCTTCCGCCTTCGGGTCTTCGAGGTGACGGCCTTCGAACGAGATGTGCAACAGGTTCGCGTCCATCGAGTACGGCGCGCCGCCCTGCTTGTGCTTCATTTCGATCGGAATGCCAGCCTTCTCGGCGTAAGCGAGCAGCTTTTCACGCGACAGCAGATCCCATTCGCGCCACGGAGCGATCACCTTGATGCCCGGTTCGAGCGCGTAGTAGCCGAGTTCGAAGCGGACCTGGTCGTTGCCCTTGCCGGTCGCGCCGTGCGACACGGCCTGCGCGCCGGTTGCGCGGGCAATCTCGATCTGGCGCTTCGCGATCAGCGGACGCGCGATCGACGTGCCCAGCAGGTATTCGCCTTCGTAGATCGTGTTCGCACGGAACATCGGGAACACGAAGTCGCGCACGAATTCTTCGCGCAGGTCTTCGATGAAGATGTTGTCCTGCTTGATGCCGAGTTGCAGTGCTTTCTTGCGCGCCGGCTCCAGCTCTTCGCCCTGGCCGATATCGGCCGTGAACGTGACGACTTCGGCGTCGTAGTTGTCCTGCAACCATTTCAGGATGACGGAGGTGTCGAGGCCGCCCGAATAGGCGAGCACGACTTTCTTGATATCGCTCATGGTGAACTCGTAGCTGGGAAACAGGGACAAAAAAGAGGGGCGCGCCGGACACTCCGGAGCGCGTAAAAACGCTATTTTGACACTAAATCGCCGGGTGATCCGCGTTTTTGGGTAGCGCGGCGGCTGAACTGACGAGCCGCTGCGCAGGTGGCCGCGGCTCGCAGGATGTGTGACATGCAGGTAACCGGCGCCACCCTGGCGGTGACCCGTTACCGTCCGTCGCGGCCGATACTGCTCAGTGATTCAGCTTGCCGAGGAGCAGGTATTCCATCAGCGCCTTTTGCACGTGCAGACGGTTTTCCGCTTCGTCCCATACGACGCTCTGCGGCCCGTCGATCACTTCTGCGCTCACTTCTTCGCCACGATGGGCGGGCAGACAGTGCATGAACAGGGCGTCCGGGTTGGCGCGCGCCATCATGTCGGCGTCGACGCACCAGTCGGCAAAGGCTTTTTTGCGCGCCTCGTTTTCGGCTTCGAAACCCATGCTGGTCCACACGTCCGTCGTGACGAGATCGGCACCTTCGCAGGCTTCATGGGGATCGTCGAATTCCTGCCAGAATGGCGCGCTTTCGGGCGCGACGAGCGCATGGTCGAGCTTGTAGCCGGCCGGTGTCGACAGACGCAGCTTGAAACCGAGGATGTGTGCCGCTTCGATCCAGGTGTACAGCATATTGTTCGCGTCACCGACCCACGCGACCGTCTTGCCGCGGATCGGCCCGCGATGCTCGAAGTACGTAAAGATGTCGGCCAGCACCTGGCAGGGGTGGTATTCGTTCGTCAGGCCGTTGATGACCGGCACGCGCGAGTTGTCGGCGAAACGTTGCAGGATGTCCTGGCCGAACGTGCGGATCATGATGATGTCGACCATCCGCGAGATCACCTGCGCGGCATCTTCGATCGGCTCGCCGCGACCCAGTTGTGTGTCGCGCGTGCTCATGAACACGGCATGGCCGCCGAGCTGGAAGATGCCTGCTTCGAACGAAAGGCGCGTGCGCGTCGAGTTCTTCTCGAAGATCATCGCGAGCGTGCGGTCGTGGAGCGGGTGATAGGTCTCGTAGTTCTTGAACTTTCGCTTCAAAATGCGCGCGCGTTCCAGCACGTACTCGTAGTCGTCCAGCGAGAAGTCCTTGAACTGCAGATAGTGGCGAATTTTCTTGGCGGTCATAAAACAAATACGGCGGTCTCACCCGGCAGAAGTGCCGGACGGCGCCGCCGTCGTTTGTGGTAACTCAATGCAGCATAAAGGATTTTGCCGGGTTTGACGAGTCGGCCAAAAGGCCTGTCATACCGCTGTCATGGCCAGAGCGATGTGCTCGCCTAATCGTCCGGGCGCTTGTGTGCAGTGCGGGAAAACATCCGCTGCGCTATAATCTCAGGGTTTTCCCAAGCGCGGCCGTGCAGCCGCCAGGCTTGCGGGGCACGGCTCGCGCGTCCGGCTGTCAAGCGTACCCGACGCATGCGGCGCACGTAGCGCTCACTTCCCCCCCGCGCGGGGTTTTCTGCGCCGCGCAATGCGTTCAGGGGTTGTCGTGTCCGGTGTATTCAGGCAGCCGCATTCGCCGGCACTTCGCAGGGCAGTCACACAGGTATCTCTACATGGCCGAAGCACCTCCAACCGAATATTTCATTCAGGGCATCACGAAGAGCGGAAGGAAGTTTCGGCCGAGCGACTGGTCGGAGCGACTCGCTGGCGTGATGTCATCGTTCGGTCCCGGCGCCAGGAGGGGGCCGAACGCCTATATGCAATATTCGGTGTATGTGCGTCCGACGATCATAGGCGACCTCAAGGTCGTCATTCTCGATTCGCGCCTGCGTGACATCGAGCCGATGGCTTTCGATTTCGTCATGAACTTCGCGAAAGATAACGATCTCGTCGTGACCGAGGCGTGCGAATTGCCGGCTCACCACGGCACGCAGCAGCAGATTGCAGCGGAGAAGGCGTAGTCGGTTGGTCGAGTAGACGGCTGGCGTGTGACTCGCGGCAGCAACCAAGGCAAGAACCCGCGGCAGCGGGTTTTTTTGTGCCCGGCGTTGGTGCTGGATGTGTTGGTCGCGGCGCGTTGAGTGTGCCGCGCGGCTCGCCGGGATGAGGGCGAAAACCGTCGAGGCAAACAAAAAAGCCCGCCAGGGCGGGCTTTCATGACGCAGCGGAAACAGGAGGTAGCCCACCGAAGCGGGCTGACCGGATTTACTGCGCTGCGGGCGCTTGCAGACCCTTGATGGCTGCAGCGAGGCGGCTCTTATGACGAGCAGCCTTGTTCTTGTGAACGATTTTCTTGTCGGCGATGATGTCGATGGTCTTCGACGACGCCTTGAAGAGTTCAGCGGCCTTGGCCTGGTCGCCGGCGTCGATCGCCTTGCGGACTGCCTTGATCGCGGTGCGGAACTTCGAGCGCAGCGCCGAGTTGTGCGAGTTTGCCTTGGCGGCCTGACGGGCGCGCTTGCGTGCTTGTGCGGAGTTAGCCATGACGGTTCCTTATCCTGTTCCTGTTTCCAGAGTCGCCCTGGTAAATGGGCCGACGCTGCTTTTATCAGAACCTCTGGAAGCGATTGCCCAGAGGCGCAATTGAGTCGACTGAGACTGACCGATACGCGAAAACTGCCATGCTTCGGAGTGATTCAGGAATGACCCGAAAGCTGAGCGAGCTTCGAAACCGGCGATTATAGCAACAAAATCAGGCACGTGGCAATCGGAAAAGTCGATCTGACCAGGTGCGGCGCGCGCCCGGCCGCTTCCGGTGCGTCGGCAAATCCGCGGACGCGCGCTTGCGGCGCCGCCGCGGCAAGCGGCTATCCAGCAGAACATTGCGCGAACGTCTGGCGCCGGACGCGGTCCGATTCGCGTTCTGGCTCTTCGTTCGCTCGCCGGTGCGAGCGGCACCCGTATAATAAGCGCCCCATGAATCTATTCCGAGCCCTGCTGACGGTCAGCGGATTCACGCTGCTGTCGCGCGTGACCGGTCTGGCCCGCGAGACGTTGATCGCCCGAGCGTTCGGCGCCAGCCAATATACCGACGCGTTCTACGTCGCCTTCCGCATCCCGAACCTGCTGCGCCGGATTTCGGCAGAAGGTGCATTTTCCCAGGCCTTCGTGCCCATTCTTGCCGAGTTCAAGAACCAGCAAGGCCACGACGCGACCAAGGCGCTCGTCGACGCGACCTCGACCGTGCTTGCCTGGGCGCTCGTCGTGCTTTCGCTGATCGGTATTGCCGGCGCGTCGTTTGTCGTCTTCGTCGTCGCGTCCGGCCTGCGGGCCGA
The DNA here is from genome assembly GCF_050435685.1 of Paraburkholderia sp. GAS448. Lineage (NCBI taxonomy): Bacteria > Pseudomonadati > Pseudomonadota > Betaproteobacteria > Burkholderiales > Burkholderiaceae > Paraburkholderia > Paraburkholderia sp. GAS448. The sequence goes on along the minus strand of NZ_JBNDKT010000010.1, from coordinate 238,997 downwards.
CGGACAGGCGTATACGCTTGCCGTTTCGATGACGCGGATCATGTTTCCGTACATCGTGTTTATCTCGCTGACGTCGCTTGCGTCCGCGGTGCTCAACACATACAAGAGTTTCTCGCTGCCTGCGTTTGCGCCCGTTCTGCTGAACGTTGCGTTCATCGTTGCGGCAGTATTCGTCGCACCCCATATGAAGACGCCCGTTTATGCGCTCGCATGGGCGGTGATCGCGGGCGGCGTGCTGCAGTTCCTCGTACAGTTGCCGGGGCTGAAGAAAATCGACATGATGCCGCGCATCGGTCTGAACCCGGTGCGCGCGCTCGCGCACCGCGGTGTCAAGCGCGTGCTGTCGAAAATGGTGCCCGCGATGTTTGCAGTATCCGCTTCGCAGATCAGTCTCATCATCAACACGAACATCGCGTCGCATATCGGTCCCGGCGCGGTGTCGTGGATCAACTACGCCGACCGGCTGATGGAGTTCCCCACCGCGCTGCTCGGCGTCGCGCTTGGCACGATCCTGTTGCCGAGCCTGTCGAAGGCGCACGTCGACGCTGATCCGCACGAATATTCGTCGCTGCTCGACTGGGGCCTGCGCGTGACGTTCCTGCTCGCCGCGCCGAGCGCAGTCGCGCTGTTCTTCTTCGCTGAGCCACTGACCGCTACGCTCTTCCACTACGGCAGGTTTGATGGCCATGCGGTGGTGATGGTGAGCCGTGCATTGTCGGCATACGGTGTTGGATTGATCGGACTGATCCTCATCAAGATTCTCGCACCGGGTTTTTACGCGAAGCAGGACATCAAGACGCCAGTGAAAATCGCGGTCGGCGTGCTGATCGTCACGCAGATGAGCAATTACGTGTTCGTGCCGATCTTCGCGCATGCCGGCTTGACGCTCAGTATCGGCCTCGGCTCGTGCGTGAATGCATCGCTGCTGTTCATCATGCTGCGTCGCCGTGGCATTTACATGCCGTCGAGCGGCTGGGCGCATTTCTTCGTGCAGTTGCTCGGCGCGTGCCTCGTCCTGGCCGGCGCGATGCACTGGTTCTCCATCAGTTTCGACTGGGTCGGCCTGCACGCCGAACCTGTGCGCCGCATCGTTTTGCTGGGCGCGTGCCTCGTCCTGTTCGCCGCGTTATATTTCGGTATGCTCTGGGCGATGGGCTTCAAATACGCGTATTTCAGAAGGCGGGTGAAGTGATGACGATGACGCGGGTTCTCGACTATTTCAGTACGCTTGTAGCCGACGACGACAGCCTGCCGCTCACCGAAGCGGCCCTGTCGCTTGCGCAGGACGCCTATCCGGATCTCGACATGACGGGCGTGCTCGCCGAGATCGACGAGCTGGTCGTGCGGCTGCGCCGCCGTATGCCGGACGATGCCGACCTCAAGCAGAAAGTCGGCATCCTGAATCGTTTCTTCTTTCGCGAGCTGGGCTTTGCCAGCAACCTCAACGACTACTACGATCCCGACAACAGTCATCTGAATATCGTGTTGAAGCGTCGTCGCGGCATTCCGATCTCGCTCGCGGTGCTGTATCTGGAGATGGCGAGCCAGATTGGCGTTCCGGTGCGGGGTGTGTCGTTTCCGGGGCATTTCCTGCTGCGCGTGACAACGCCCGACGGCGACGTGATGCTCAATCCGACCTCGGGACATTCGCTGACCGAACCCGAGATGGTCGAGATGCTCGAGCCGTATGTGGCGAAAGCGGGGGAGTCGGTGGGGCGAGCGCTGCGGATACTGCTGCAACCGGCGACGCGTCGCGAGATCATCGCGCGCATGCTGCGCAACCTGAAGGCGACCTATCTTCAGACAGAACGCTGGCAGCGTCTGCTCGGTGTGCAGCAGCGTCTCGTGATCCTGTTGCCGGAAAGCATCGAGGAAGTGCGCGATCGTGGCTTCGCGTATGCGCGGCTGGACTACCTGCGGCCTGCGCTCGAGGACCTCGAACGCTATCTCGGCGACCGTCCGGATGCGGAAGATGCAACCGTCGTCGAGTCCCAGTTGCACGAGTTGCGTCAGCGCACGCAGCATAACGACCGCGATTGATTCGATGCCGATGTAAGGCGCGATACCTCGCGCAGCTCACAAGCAACAACGCCTGCGATGCGCTCGATGCGCATCGCAGGCGTTTTTCATTTCCGCCAGCGTAATGCTTACTTAAGCGTTACTTCGGCTGCATCCGGATCGCACCATCGAGGCGAATCACCTCGCCATTTAGCATCGGATTGTCGAGGATCTGCTTGACGAGCATCGCGTACTCCGACGGCTTGCCGAGGCGCGGCGGGAACGGCACCATCGCGCCGAGCGCGTCCTGCACGTCCTGCGGCATGCCGAGCAGCATCGGCGTTTCGAAGATGCCGGGGGCAATCGTCATTACACGGATCGCGTTGCGCGACAGATCGCGCGCGATCGGCAACGTCATGCCGACCACGCCGCTCTTCGATGCCGCATAGGCCGCCTGCCCGATCTGTCCGTCGAACGCAGCCACCGAAGCCGTGTTGACGATCACCCCGCGCTCACCGTTCGCATTCGGCTCGTTCTTCGACATCGCAGCCGCCGCGAGGCGGATCATGTTGAAGGTGCCGATCAGGTTGATCGAGATGGTTTTTGCGAAGGCGTCGAGCGGATGCGGGCCATCCTTGCCAACCGTCTTGATCGCCGGCGCGACGCCTGCGCAGTTGATCAGGCCGCGCAGCGTGCCGAGCTTCGTCGCGGCTTCGACGGCGTGTGTTGCGTCCTCTTCGCGGCTGACGTCGCATTTCACGAACACGCCGCCGAGTTCCTTCGCGAGGCCTTTGCCGGCGTCCTGGTTGAGATCGGCGAGTACAACCTTGCCGCCGTGCTCGACCACGAGGCGCGCAGTCGCCGCGCCGAGGCCCGATGCGCCGCCCGTGATGAGGAATACGTTGTTGCGAATCTCCATGACTGCTCCTTTGTTTCGGTCCGTCGACCGCTCAGGTTTGAATATTTATTGATCGACGATTGTAGCGGTACAAGGTGCAGTCGCAGCAAAAGAGGGCGACTGTGCTTTTTTATAACGCGGTGGCCAGCAAATAAAAAAACCCGCACGAGGCGGGTTTTTCAGCTCACTTCCGGTGCGTTCACTTCAGCGCATCGAACACGCGCGCGCGGATTTCATCCACCGAGCCGAGCCCGGAAATACTCCGGTATTGCGGCGCTTTCAGGCCGTTCTCGTCGCCGCGCTTTGCCCACTCGTTGTAGTACTCGATAAGGGGCTTCGTCTGCGCGACATACACGTCGAGACGCTTCCTGACCGTTTCTTCCCTGTCGTCGTCGCGCTGGATCAGCGGCTCGCCTGTCACGTCGTCGATGTTGTCGACCTTCGGCGGGTTGAACTTCACGTGATACGTGCGACCCGACGCTGCATGCATGCGGCGGCCGCTCATCCGGACGATGATCTCGTCGAACGGTACGTCGATCTCCAGCACGTAATCGATCGCGACACCCGCCTGCTTCATCGCTTCTGCCTGGGGCAGCGTGCGTGGAAAGCCGTCGAACAGATAACCGTTCGCGCAGTCCGGCTCGCGCAGGCGTTCCTTGACGAGGTTAATGATCAGCTCGTCGGTGACGAGCTCGCCTGCGTCCATGAAGCGCTTGGCTTCGAGGCCCAGCGGCGTGCCCGCCTTGACGGCCGCACGCAACATGTCACCGGTGGAAATCTGCGGGATGCCGAATTTTTCCTTGATGAAGTTTGCCTGGGTGCCCTTTCCCGCGCCGGGTGCGCCCAACAGGATCAAACGCATGGTGATATCTCCAGATCTAGGTAAATTCTTTGGTGGCGCGAGGCTTGCGGGGTATCGACAAAGCTTCGCTCAGTGCGTTTCTGTGACCCATGCGAAAAGCGGCGGCGTGTCTCGCGCAGCACGTCATGAAGGACGGCGCTGCAAGACAGGCGGCGGCACAATCGAGGGGAAACCCTGACGAAGATTGGTTCCGACGGCTCGCGCGACCGTTCGATTATGCCATGGGTTTTTATGCTCGCGACCCGAATAGCGCCTGCACGCGGGCGAGATCCGCCGGCGTATCGACGCCCGGCAACGGCGCATCCTGCGTGACGAGCACAGCGATCCGCTCGCCGTGCCACATCGCGCGCAGCTGTTCGAGTGCCTCGGCCTGTTCGATTGGCGACAGCGTGAGCGTCGGATACGTGCGCAGGAACTTCGCGCGATACGCGTACAACCCGATGTGCCGGTAGACGGTCGCGATGGCGGGCGGCACGGGCATCGATGCGACATCGGGCCAGTGCGGCTGATACGCGTCCCGCGCCCACGGAATCGGCGCGCGCGAGAAATACAGCGCAACGCTCTGTGCATCGAGCACGACCTTCACGACGTTCGGATTGAAGACTTCCGCGGGATCGGAGATCGGATGGGCCGCAGTAGCGATGGCACAGCCGTCGCTGGCTGCGAGGTGCGACGCGACGCCGCGCACGAGCGCCGGATCGATCAGCGGCTCGTCACCCTGCACGTTGACGACGATCGTGTCGTCGCTCCAGCCGAAATGCGCGGCCACTTCGGCGAGGCGATCGGTGCCCGACGGATGATCGGCACGCGTCAGCATGGCTTCAATGCCATGTTCGCGCGCTACGTCGAGCACCGATTGCGCGTCCGATGCGATCAGCACCTGCTGCGCGCCGGATTCCAGCGCGCGTTCTGCTACGCGCACCACCATCGGCTTGCCGCCGATATCCGCGAGCGGCTTGTTCGGCAGACGGGTCGATGCGAGGCGGGCCGGAACGACGGCGATGAACGGCTGGGCGCCTGGAGGTGTGGACTGGGTCATCGCAAGGAAGGGCAGCGGTTGAGAGGCTCAGGTGGATGATCGGCGCGCGGGATGGTGCGCGGCGAACAACGGGCAATGAGGATGAACAGTGAGGGTGGGCAAAAGCAGCGGGTAATAGCGGACCCGCTTCGCGAACCCCGCGGACGTTACGAGCCCGACGTCGGATTCAACGGTTCGACGGGCGTGCCTTCGACGGTCTGCCGAGCTTCGTCGACGAGCATCACGGGGATGCCATCGCGGATCGGATAGGCGAGCTTGTCGGCATGGCAGATGAGTTCCTGCGCGGGACGATCGTAGCTGAGCGGGCCCTTGCAGATCGGGCAGACGAGAATTTCAAGCAGGCGAGCGTCCACGGACTTTCTCCACAACTAGTGCGATGAGGCGGTGATCCAGCGCGGCTTCGACTGGGACAACCCAGATCCGCGCATCATGCCAGGACCCTAATTTTACCGCATCCTTTTCGGTAATCAGGATCGTGTCGGCATCGACGTCGACGAACGGATTCGTCGCGAACGCGTAATGATCGGGCAGCGCGCGAGTCGCGGGCGAAAGTCCGGCGGCGCGCAGTGTTGCGAAGAAACGTTCCGGCGCGCCGATACCGGCTGCAGCCAGCACGCGCTCACCGGTGAACTGGGCGAGCGGGCGGCGCAGCTTCGGATTGTCGAGATGCCAGGCGTCACCGGGCGCGAGGGTGAGCGCGAACGTATCCGGCCAGGGCGGCAGCGCGCGGTCATACGGGTTATTGACCAGCGTGGCGTCGCGATGGCGCGACAGCGGTTCCCGCAGCGGGCCGGCCGGCAAGAGAAAACCATTGCCGCCGAGACGATGATCGAAGACGACCAGTTCGAAGTCGCGCGCGAGCCGGTAGTGTTGCAGGCCGTCGTCGCTGACGATCACGTCGACGTCCGGATGCGCATCGCGCAACGCCCGCGCTGCGGCGACGCGGTCCGGGCTGACCCAGACCGGCGCACCGGTGCGCCGCGAAATCAGCAGTGGCTCGTCACCGGCGGCGGTGGCGGGCGTTGCCGGCGTCACAGCTGTCGGCTGAACGATCTTCGCGCCATAGCCGCGCGAGACGACGCCCGGTGTAAAGCCGGCCGAGCGCAGCGCGTCGACGAGCGCGATGACGGTCGGCGTCTTGCCGGTCCCACCGACGGTCACATTCCCGACCACCACGACCGGCACGTGCACCTGCACGGTCTTGAGCCAGCCGAGCGCGAACGCGGCGCGACGCGCGGCGGCGATGGCGCCGAAGACGCAGGCCAATGGCGTAAGCGCCCACGCGAGCGGGCCGCGTTGCTGCCATTCCTGCGCAAGTCGCGCCTCGATCCGGGATTTCAGGCCACTCATGAGAAAAACGCCGGCGCGCGTCGCGCCGATCCAGACGACGTCACGCGCAGAGCGGGCAGGACAGACAGGTCAGGCAGCAACACAGGTCTCCGGGCGATGAGAAGATAAAGCGCAATCGTTCGATCCGGCTGGCGGCCGGGCGGCAACGCCACGCGAGCGCGCCAGACGGCAGCTCGACAAGCGGACGCCAAAGACGCCCTGGAAACCCGGCACTCTAGCGCGCCGGTGTCGTATGCGGCAAGTCGGCCGCAACGAGGCGGCCCGCCGTGCAGCCCGAACTTTCGCCGTTCCGGGCTGTGGATAACTTTGTGGAGAACCTGGCCTCCGATGACCGGGAAGGGCCGCCGCGGTTACCTGCTGTCGGTGTTGTTAAATATTTGTTAGATAGAAAAACCATATAAATCAATGACATGCGTTTTGATTGCAGGGCTGTGCTGCCCTCCTGCCGGCTCGCGAGCACGATGGTGCACCGATGTGGACACTTCCCACATTATGCGCACCGCGCTGGACGGGAATGGCCAGTCGGTCTATCGTCTGTCCGGCCTCGTCAACACATCCCTCGCATGAATCCAGAAAGTCCCTTTTCGTCGCCCGCGCTGCCGGGCGGCGAGGTCGTCGTGCCGGTGTCGGCGCTCAATCGCGCAATCGGTTCGATGCTTGAACGTTCGTTCCCGCTCGTCTGGGTGGCGGGCGAAGTCTCGAATTTCACGCGCGCGTCGAGCGGCCACTGGTATTTTTCGATCAAGGACGCGCAGGCGCAGATGCGCTGCGTGATGTTCCGCGGCCGCGCCCAATACGCTGAATTCACGCCGCGCGAAGGCGACCGTATCGAAGCGCGGGCACTCGTCACGATGTATGAACCACGCGGCGAGTTGCAACTGAATGTCGAGGCGGTGCGCCGCACCGGGCAGGGGCGTCTCTACGAAGCGTTCCTGAAACTGAAGGCTCAGCTCGAAGCGGAAGGTCTCTTTGCCGCCGAACGCAAACGCCCCTTGCCGGCGCATCCACACGCGATCGGCATTGTCACGTCTTTGCAGGCCGCTGCGTTGCGCGATGTCCTGACGACGCTCGCGCGCCGCGCGCCGCATATTCCCGTGATCGTCTATCCGGCGCCCGTGCAGGGCACGGGTGTGAGCGCGAAACTCGCGGCGATGGTCGAAAGCGCGAACGCACGACGCGAAGTCGACGTGCTGATCGTGTGCCGCGGGGGCGGGTCGATCGAAGATCTGTGGGCGTTTAACGAGGAAGTCCTTGCCCGCGCGATTGCTGCGAGCGAGCTGCCGGTCGTGAGCGGCGTCGGGCACGAAACCGATTTCACGATCGCCGATTTTGCCGCCGACGAGCGTGCGCCGACGCCGACCGGCGCCGCCGAACTCGTGAGTCCGCAACGTGCGCTGTTGTTACGCGATCTGGATCATCGACACGCCACGCTCGCACGTGGCTTCGGCCGGATGATGGAGCGTCGCGCGCAACAACTCGACTGGCTCGCCCGCCGTCTCGTTTCGCCGGCCGAACGGCTCGCGCGGCAGCGCACTCACCTTCAACAGCTTTCTGTAAGGCTCGCGTCAGCGGGTGCGCGACCGGCGCGTGATGCGCGGGCGCAGTTCTCGCTGTTGCAGATGCGCTGGCAGCGCTGGCGTCCGGATCTCGCCGGGCATCGTGCGACGTTGAATGCGCTTGGTCAACGTCTCGAAGGCGCGCAGCAACGGCTGCACGAACGGCAGACGGCACGCGTCGCCACGCTGACTGCGCGACTCGAAGTGTTGAGTCCGCAACGCACACTCGAGCGCGGTTACGCGGCACTCCTCGACGGGCAGAGCGGACGCGCGGTGCGTGCGCCGGCTGCGCTCAAGCCGGGCCGCCGTTTTACCGTTCATCTCGCGGAGGGCTCCGCCGATATCGCGTTCGCCGACGTTCAGCCGCGCCTGACCGACGGGTTCTGAAGCGGGCTCGCCCGCGACCTTCAAAGTGGTTCCGAACCCGCTTCGACATCCGTACTTTTGACCTCGCGAAACGCGCTGCCTGAGCATCTTTTACGGCTTTCGTGCAGCGCGTTCTGGCAATGCCATGCATAAAGGCCGCTGGTTTGCGGGGTTATTCCAAGTCGCCTACAATCGAGTGCTCTACAGCGTTATCCGCAGACTCCCCATAACACGATAGAAGGAACAGCAATCATGGAACATACGCTCCCGCCGCTGCCGTACGCGAAGAATGCCCTCGCTCCGCACATGTCGGAAGAGACGCTCGAGTTTCACTACGGCAAGCATCATCAGACCTATGTGACCAACCTGAACAAGCTGATTCCCGGCACCGAGTTCGAGAATCTGTCGCTGGAACAAATCGTCAAGAAGTCGTCGGGCGGCGTATTCAACAACGCAGCCCAGATCTGGAATCACACGTTCTTCTGGAACAGCCTGTCGCCGCAAGGTGGCGGTGCTCCGAAGGGCGCGCTGGCTGACGCGATCAACGCGAAGTGGGGCTCCTACGACAAGTTCAAGGAAGAGTTCACGAAGGTCGCAGTCGGCACGTTCGGCTCGGGCTGGGCATGGCTCGTGAAGAAGGCTGACGGCTCGCTCGACCTCGTATCGACCAGCAACGCAGCTACGCCGCTCACGACCGACGCCAAGCCGCTGTTGACGCTCGACGTGTGGGAACACGCGTACTACATCGACTACCGCAATGCGCGTCCGAAGTTCGTCGAAGCGTACTGGAATCTCGTGAACTGGGAATTCGCCGCGACCAACTTCGCGTAAGCGGATTGCGGTTCATCGCCTGGTGATGAATTCCGGCGGCAGCAAAACGGTTCGATCAAACTGAACCGCTTCGCGCAATAAGGTCGCCCACGCCAGCAAAAATGAAAGCCCTCACTTGCGAGGGCTTTCTGCTATTGGGGCCTACGTCGCAATGCGGAGTGGTCCGATCTCATTCACCTGCGCCATTCAAGCTTTCGCCCGCAGGAGTCGTTGGAGGCGGATGCGCACCAGCTGACTGTAAAGTGAACGGCGCAGGTGCAGCAGGTGCAGCAGATGCAGCAGATGCTGCAGGTGCTGCAGGTGCAACAGGTGTAGCAGGTGCTGCGGGAGCAGCGGCCGCTGCCGCGACTTTCTTCATGTCGACAGCGTACAGTTGACGGAGCACCACATCGCGATCTGCTTCCGGCAGCGCGGCGATCGCGTGCAGCGAGAGGTGCATCATCCAGCAGCGGTCGATCGGGCTGGCGTGAGGCTGGTCGACCACGATCGCCGCGAGGCGCTCGATGTCGGCCTTGTTGCCATGCAACTGGGCCTCCATGCTCGTGCCGAGCTTGATGAGCGCAGCCTGGTGCTCCGCGGGTGTCGGGGCGTCGACAGGCGCGTTGACGGCCCACTGATGCACCATCCGGTAGATGAGGCGAAAGTACGTGTCGATCTGCGCATCTGACATCGTGGTGAACGAGATCGCCCTGCGCATCACTTCCTTCTGGTCGGTCAGGCCATAGCAGTCTTGCGGTACTACCTGGTCGTAGATCGTGGTCAACATTGAAAAGAACTCGAGCCGTTCCGCTTCGGGCAGGCGCGCGAGACCATTGCCAACGAGGGCGGTGCCGGCGGTCGGATCGAGCAGCATCTGACTGACTCCGTCCACGCCGCCCGGCACGGCCGCGATGATAGCCGGGTCGGTGCGAATCCTGTCGACCCACGTGTTGAGGATCCGGGCTTTCGTCGAGTCGGGATCGATGCCCAGCTTGCGAAGGCGCTGATCGCGGATTGCCCGCTCCAGCGGCGTTGGCGCGCGTGTTTCACCCATCTGCGAGGCGGACGCGGGTGTCGCAGCGGGCGCGTCCGAGGTCAGCGCGTTGGCGGAGGTCGTCGCTACGGCGAGCACGGCAGTGCATGCGCAAATAAAGCCGGTGATCTTCTTCATGTTCTCTTTTGGGAATGCTGCTGTCAGTATTTCGGCAATGCGCCCGGGATCTTGAGCCTTCTCCCAAAAACAAAAGCCCCCAAGGATGAGGGCTTTCGTATTGTCCGCGCCGGGTGATGTCGCAACGGCGCGCCCGGACGGGCTTGCGGCGACTTAAGCAGCGACCGGTTCGCGCTTCGGAATATCGATACCTCGTGCGACCGCGGGACGGGCGAGGAACATCTCGAGGGCACGCGTGACATGCGGAAATTCCGCGATCTGCACCAGTTCGCCCGCTTCATAAAAGCCGGTCAGGTTGCGCACCCACGGAAACGTTGCCATATCGGCGATCGTGTATGCATCGCCCATGATCCAGGTTCGCTCTTCGAGGCGCTGATTGAGCACGTTGAGCAGGCGTTTCGACTCGGCGACGTAGCGATCGCGCGGACGCTTGTCTTCGTAGTCTTTACCTGCGAACTTGTTGAAAAAGCCGACCTGTCCGAACATCGGGCCGATGCCGCCCATCTGGAACATCACCCACTGAATCGTCTCGTAGCGCCCGGAGGCATCCTGCGGGATGAACCTTCCGCTCTTGTCAGCGAGATAGATCAGGATCGCACCGGACTCGAAAAGCGCGAGCGGCTTTCCATCCGGTCCTTTGGGATCGATGATGGCCGGGATCTTGTTGTTGGGATTGAGCGATAAAAATTCCGGCGACAGCTGGTCGTTCGTGTCGAAGCGCACGAGGTGCGGCTCGTAAGGCAGCCCGGTTTCCTCGAGCATCACCGAGACCTTGACGCCATTTGGCGTGGGCAGCGAATAGAGCTGAATCCTGTCGGGATGCGTAGCGGGCCATTTCTGTGTGATCGGGAACGCGGAAAGGTCGGTCATAGGGGAGTCTGGAAAGGAACGAAAGGAATGACGCTTCGCCGGCTATGCTTCGCCAGGCGCCCTCTGGCAGGGGCGCAGGACAACAAATATAAACGCTCTGACCGCACCTTGCTCGCGCGGCTCGGCCAGGAGTGCGTCCCAGGCCGCGCATGATCGGTGGCTCAAGCTCACATGGCGTGGTGTTTCGCGTCGCTGTTCGTGAGAGCGTTGCGCGTCGTGAGCACGTCATCGATCAGGCCGTAGGCTTTCGCCGCTTCCGCCGACATGAAGTTGTCGCGGTCCGTATCCTTCTCGATCTGTTCGACCGTTTGTCCGGTGCGTTCGGCGAGCGCCGCATTCAACCGTTGCCGCAGATAAAGCACTTCGCGCGCCTGGATCTCGATGTCGGCGGCCGTGCCCTGTCCGCCGCCTGACGGCTGGTGGATCATGATCCGCGCATTCGGCAGCGCGTAGCGTTTGCCGCGCTGGCCGGCCGCGAGCAGAAAGGTGCCCATGCTCGCCGCGAAGCCGATGCATAGCGTCGAGATTTCGGGCTTGATGAACTGCATCGTGTCGATGATCGCGAGGCCGTCATAGACCGAGCCGCCCGGCGAGTTGATGTAAAAAGAAATATCCTTGTCGGGATTCTCCGATTCGAGAAAGAGCAACTGCGCGACGATCAGGCTCGCCGACTGCTCATTGACCGGGCCGACCAGAAACACGATGCGCTCGCGCAGCAGGCGTGAATAGATGTCGTAGGCGCGTTCGCCGCGACCGGACTGTTCGATGACGGTCGGCACGAGGCCGAGACCCGAAATCGATGGGGGCGGATAAAGTGAAGACATGCGTTCCTCGTTCGATCGTGAAAGAAGCCCGCGGTGTGCGGCATCGCGCGGGTGTCTGTCAGCAAGACGCAGGAACGTCGTGTCGCGTGACGGAGATTATTTTTGCGTTGGCGTGTCACACGTGCGCGGGCTGATACGTCTCCCCGGAAAGGCCGGCGTTCCGGCGACGTGTTGCGAAGCCGCCGCGTTCAGCCCACTCTCCACGACTTGGGAGCTTCACGAATGACAGAGGATGAAATCGACAAGTCAGCGGCATTCGCGGCGTCGCGGGCGAAGCTCCTGTCGCTGGCGTACCGGATGCTCGGCAGCCGCGCGGAGGCCGAGGACGTCGTGCAGGATGCCTGGCTGAAATGGCATCTCGCGGAAGCGAGCGATGTGCGCGCCCCCGCTGGATGGCTCACCACGATTACGACCCGCCTCGCCATCGACCGGCTCCGGCATCTGCAGATGGAGCGCGCCTCGCGCGCGGGCGGCTGGCTGCCTGAGCCGTGGCTGGACGATGTCGCGCCGTCGGCGGAAGAGGTGGCGTTGCGGTCGGTGGATATGTCGTACGGTCTGTTGCTGCTGCTTGAACGGCTGACGCCGGACGAGCGCGCGGCGTTCGTGCTGCACGAGGCGTTCGACTGCGACTATGCGGAGATCGCGCAGATCATCGACAAGTCCGTGGCCAACTGCCGGCAGATCGTGCATCGGGCGAAAGCGCGCCTGCGTCGTGCGGGCGATGAGCCGAGGCCGGCGGTCGATCCGGCAGCGCATGCCCAGGTGGTCGAACGGCTGCGCGCGGCGATCGAGGCGCAGGATCGCGCGCAGTTGATGCGTCTTTTCAGCGTCGAGCCGGTGGTGCTCACCGACGCGGAGGTTGCCGATACTGGAGCCGCCATCGCGTCCGCGCGCTGGGTGGATCAGGTCGTATCGCGCGCCGCGCCGCCGCTTGCGGCCGAAGTGGTATCGATCAATGGCGCGACCGGCATTGCGCTGCTGCACGATGGCGAGATTACCGAACTGCTGGATGTGACGATCGAAGACGGACGTATCGTGCGACTGTGCATCGTGTCGTCCGCGGCGAATCTTTATGCGGCGAATCGCGACTTCGGTGCGCGAGCGGTGGTTCGTCTGCTGAAACAGATGTGCAGCCACAGCCGCATGCCTGCCATGCGGAGTACGCAGCCTATCACTCTGTGCTGAGCGCGTTGCGCATCGTGCCCGCGGTCAGTTCCGGTGCGCGGCGACTTCCCAGTTGATGTCCACGCACAGCACCTGCAGCCCGCGTGCCGTTTCCGCCGCAATGGACGCCGTCACGCAAAGGTGCGCCTCGTTGATCGACAGATACGGCGGCGTCAGATGTACCCGGCCGGGCGCGCGCATGGCCCCGATGAAATAGGGCCGGCGCTCCCAGCTCGCCCCTTCAGAATGCAGCAGCGGACGGAAACGCTTCGCGCGTTGTGAAGCGCGGCCCGGCGGCAGCACGTTGTCGCCGATCTGACGGCCCGAGCCGTCCAGCAGGAAGCAGCGCGCGGTCTCGCCGAGCGCGAGGAGCGGCGCGGTGGCGTGTGCCACCATCTGTCCGGAGACGAGTTCGGCGCTTGCCTGCTCAAGTGCCGCGACGTACGGTGCGAGACGCCGCACCTGGGCCCGCTCGCGGGCGGCCACCCGTTCGCGCAACGCGGCCGACAACGCATCCATCAGCCCGGCAGCCACCTGCGGCTTCACCGGTTCGACGCTCGGCCCTGCGAAGTAGGCGCCCTGCACGAAATCGACGTTGCATTCGAGCGCGATCAGTGCGTCGCGTTCGGTCGACAGGCCGCCCATCAGAACCAGTTGCCCGGATTCATGCAGCAGCGACACGAGGCCAGGCAATACGCGTTCGATATGCGAGTGTTCGCTCGCCTGCGCGAGGATGCATCGATCGAGCGTGACGATGTCGGGACGCAGTTGCCACACCCGGTCGATATTCGAATGCTTCGCGCCGAAACCGTCGAGCGCGATCAGGAAGCCGGCTTTACGCAGCGTGTCGATGATCTCGGCAAAACGCGTGGTCTCGCCGCCCGCCTGCTCCGAGACTTCCAGCACCACGCGCTGCGGGGGAAGCCCCAACGCTTTCAGGCCGGCAAGCAGCGCATCGCCGTAAACCGTATCCATCAGGGCAGCCGGGTGCAGGCTCAGGAAGAGCCATTCGTCGTGGCTGTCGAATGCATTGAAGTTGCCGAGGTGCAGCGATTCGGCGAGCCGGCCGAGTTCGAGCAGATCCCCGCGCCGCGCCGCCTGCGTGAAAACCTCATGCGACGGCACCTGGCGGCCATGTTCGTCGCGCGCGCGCAGCGATGCGTGATAGCCGATGGCGCGCCGGTGCGACACCGAGAACACAGGCTGAAACACGCTGAAGACGGTGTAGCCGCCGTACAGGACGGTGCGCCGGGCGCCTTCGTCGCCCGCCATGGGGCGCGGCGGCTGGAAACCGGGAGGATCGAGTTCGAGCATGCTCATCATGTCAGTCGTGTGATGGTCAGCACGCTGCGCGCAGCACGCCGAAAGTTCAAGTTTACAGGATTGAGGAGCAAGAAACATGCGCGCGAAAGTGCGCTCGCGCTCCCCAACTTCTGACAAAACGGGCGTCGATTCACGCTTTGCGACGGCGCGGCGCACATCAATGGTGCGTCGCGCGCCCAGTCGCGGGCAGCGAATCGTGCCGCCGCGCGCGCCGGCGGGAACGGGGCGCTCAGGTCCGCTCGGAAGGATCGGTCTTTTTGGCGGGGCGGCGGATGTCCGCCGAAAGCTGCGCGAAGATCCACGACGACCCGGCCGTGATGATGCCGACACACAGGAACGTTGCGTGGAAAGCGGGCAGCGAGTTGACCTCGGCGACACGCGGAAGCAGACCGGTGAACGTTGCGAGCAGCGCACCGGCGACGGTCACCCCGAGACTCATCGACAGCATCTGCACGAGCGAAAAGAGGCTGTTGCCACTGCTCGCGCCGCCGGTGCCGAGATCCTTGAGCGTGAGCGTATTCATCGCGGTGAACTGCATCGAGTTCACACCGCCGAAGAACGCGAGTTGCACGACACGAAGCCAGAGCGGCTGGCCTGCGCTTGTCAGCGAGAAGCTCGCCATCGCAAGGCCGACCAGTACCGTATTCGTCACCAGCACGGGGCGATAGCCGTACTTCATGATCAGCTTCGTCACGAGGCGCTTCGACGACATGCCCGCCGCGGCCACCGGCAGCATCATCAGGCCGGCTTCGAACGCGGTATAGCCGAGGCTCACCTGCAGCAGGAGCGGAATCAGATAGGGCATCGCGCCGCTGCCGATCCGCGCAAACAGGTTGCCGAGCAGGCCGACGCTGAAGGTGTGGATCTTGAAGAGATCAAGTGAAAAGATCGGTTGCGGCGCGCGCACTGCGTGCAGTCCATAGGCGACGAAGGCGGCGAGGCTCAGGATCAGCGACACCAGAACGGTGGCGTGCCCGATGCCGAATTCGGTGCGGCCGTCGAGCGCGAACGAAATGGCGACCATGCCGACGACCAGCAGCAGATAGCCCTTCAGGTCGAATTTCGCGGTATCGGGATTGCGGCTGTCCGGCATGAAGATGAACGTCGCGATGCAGCCGACGAGGCCGACCGGCACGTTGATCAGGAAGATCCAGTGCCACGACGCGATCTTGACGAGCCAGCCGCCAAGCGTCGGGCCGATGAGCGGCCCGATGAGTCCAGGGATCGCCACGAACGACAGCGCCGGCAGATACCGTTCGGCCGGAAAGGTGCGCAGCACGGCGAGGCGCCCGACCGGCAGCAACATTGCGCCGCCGACGCCCTGCACGATGCGCCACACGACCAGCTGGTTCAGCGAATGCGCGTTCGCACAGAGCAGCGAACCGACGGCGAACACCAGGATCGCGCTGAAGAACACGCGCCGCGTACCGAGCTTGTCCGCGAGCCAGCCTGACACCGGAATCATCACGGCCATCGTCAGCGAGTACGCGATCACGACGGATTGCATCCGCAGCGGCAGTTCGCCGAGACTTCTCGCCATCGCCGGCAGCGCGGTGTTGACGATGGTCGAATCGAGCGTCTGCATGAAGAAGCCGGTGGCGACGAGCCACAGCATCACGGTCAGGGACTTCTGGGAGGGGGTGTTCGCGATCTGGGCAGTGGACATGGAGAGCGGGGGCGGCGCGGGCGGTGCGCAGTTGGGCGGTCCGGGCAGCCGCCATTTTAGGGGAAGCGGGCCGTCCATGCAGATCCTTCAGCCGATGCCGGCGGCCGGACGGCGTCCAGCCAGCCGGTCTCTTCAAGCGGGAAGGTGCGCTGCGGCGTCGAAGAACGCCCGCGCGCGCGGGTCGTTGGTGAAAGCCGCGTTGACGCGGATCCACGGGCTCATTTCCGCGTTGGGCCGGAAATAGCTGCCCGGCGCGACGGTCACGCCGAGCGGCGCTCCGCATTCGACGAGCCGCGCCGCGTCTTCGACGTGCGGCACACGCGCCCAGACGAACTTGCCGCCCAGTGGCTTTTCGAACACTTCCCAGCCGCTGTCTTCGAGGGTCTGGACGGTCAGGCCGAGCGCGTCGCGCATGCGGCGGCGCAGCCGTTCGAGATACTTCCTGTACATGCCGCGCTCGAGCAGCGCAACCGCGACCGCTTCCGCAAACCGCGAGCCGCCGATGCTCGTCAGCATCTTCACGTCGGCAAGGTCCTTGACGATGGCCGGACTCGCGATGAGATAGCCGATCCGCAGCGACGACGATAGCGTCTTCGACAGGCCGCCCACGTACACCACGTGTTCGAGCTGGTCGAGTGTCGCGAGGCGGTCGGTGGGCTCGGCCTGGAAGTCGGCGTAGATATCGTCTTCGATGATCGTGAACTGGTGTTCGCGGGCGAGCTGCAGGAGCCGGAATGCGACCGGCGGCGCAATCGTCGTGCCGGTCGGATTGTGGAAGACCGTGTTGATGAAAAAGAGCCGTGGCCGGTGCTCCTTCAGCTGCGCCTGCATGGCGTCGAGGTCGGGGCCGTTGCGCGTCCTTGGAATGCCGACGAGACGCACGCCATGCAGTTTCAGCAGACCGTTCAGGTTGTAGTAACCCGGATCTTCAACGAACACTGTGTCGCCGGCCTTGAGCATGTAGCGCATCAGCAGGTCGAGCGCCTGGCTTGCGCCGTTCGTGATCAGGATCTGCGACGCGTCGGCCTCGATGCCGAGCTGCGCGACGCGGCTTTGCAGATGGTCGCGCAAGGTCGCGTTGCCGAGCGGCGTCGCGTAATCGATCAGGCTCGAACTGTCGACTCGCGATACATGACGGATCGCCTGGCCGATGCTGTCCATGTCGCGCCACGCTTCGGGGATGAAGCCGCTGCCGAGCTTGAGCGCCTCGCCCGGATGATTGAACTGCTGAAGGATGTGGACCGATTCTTCGTCGGCCCGCCGCGGGTCCGAAGTGCCCTCGCCGGCGAGCGCCCCACGCGGACGTTCGGCCACGTAGAAGCCCGAACCGTGGCGCGAATCGATATAGCCGAGCGACACGAGGCGATCGTACGCCTCGATCACCGGAAAACGGCTGATCGCGTAGTCGGCGGCGAACTGACGGATCGACGGCAGTTTTGCGCCCGGATGGGCCGCCCGGGAACGGATCCACGTCTGCACGCCGGTGACGATCTGCTCGGTGAGGGGGACACCGTTGTCGCGGTTCAGTTCGAGTTTCATACGGCCTCCGTGTTCGGCGTGCCGGTCACTGTCTGGTTTTTCGACTGTACAGTTTCGATGAAACTGTACAGAACTGTGCATGGGGTTTCGGTCCCCGCGCCGCAATAATGACTCAACCATCAAGCCGTTTCAAGGAGCACTGCGATGCGCGAAATCCGTACTTTCGAACTGGAACATGGCGAGCCGGCGGCCGCGTGGCGCGTCGCCCAACCGCTCGTCCTGAAAGTGATTGCCGGCGAGATCTGGCTCACGCTCGATGGCGACCCCGAAGACTACTGGCTCGCTGCGGGCGATACCTTCGAATTGGCGCGCGGCGCCCGCGCGTGGGTCAGCGCAGGGCAGGGCGCGGCACGGCTCGCGCTGGCCTTCGCCGGCTGCAGGCAGCAGGTGCGGACGATGGCTACGTCGGCTTCGCGGCTCTTCTGGCGCGACTGGCTGCCGCGCTGGCTGACGGCAGCCTGATTGCGCCGGGGCATGCGTTTAGCGTGCCATCGTGCGCGGCATGCTGGGTGAGAATCGAACGATTGCCGGGCACACGTCGATCGTTCTGTGGTCGAATCAGGATACACAGACTCGCCATGGCGTCCATCGCGGGCGCCTGCCAGGTTCATGACACCTCAACTTGCACTCAGGCATATCTGGTCGGTCGCGGGATGCGATCTCGCGGCGCTCGACGCCGTGTCGATCGAAGGATCGGATCCCGCGCTCCCGTCGGTCTATCGCGTCGGCACGCTCGCGTCCTCAACCATCGCAGCGACGGCGCTCGCCGCTGCCGAATGTTTTCGTCTGCGCACAGGTCGTCGGCAACGCATCGATGTCGACGTGCGGCGAGCGCTCGTGGCGTTTCGCAGCGAGCGCTATCTGCGTGTGAACGATGGTCCTGCGCCTGAATTGCGCAGTCCCGTCACGGGCTTCTATGCGACCCGCGACGGTCGCTGGATACAGCTGCATACGAACTTTCAGCATCATCTCGATGGTGTGCTGAAGGTGCTCGGCTGCGCGAACGATCCCGCAGCCGTCGCCGAAGCGATTCGCGGCTGGATTGGCGCGACGCTCGATCAAACCCTCGCCGACGCGGGCCTGTGTGCCGCGCTGATCCGTGCGCCGCACGAGTGGGCTGCGCTGGATCAGGCGAAGGCTGTCGCAGCGTTGCCGCTCTTCGAGATCGAACGGATCGGCGACGCACCGCCCGAATCCCCGGGACGGGGCGACGCCGCGCGGCCGCTTGCCGGTACACGGGTGCTCGACCTGTCGCGGATCATCGCGGGACCGGTGGCGGGGCGCGCACTCGCGCAGCATGGTGCGCAGGTACTGCTTGTGAATGGTCCGCATCTGCCGAACATCGCGCCGCTCGTCATCGATAACGGGCGCGGCAAACGCTCCGCGACGCTCGATCTGCGCGACGAGGCCGCGCGCGAGCAACTACGCGCACTGGTGTCGAACGATGCGGACGTGTTTCTGCAGGCCTATCGCCCAGGTTCGCTCGCGGCGCGCGGCTTTGCGCCGGAACAGCTGGCGCGGTTGCGACCCGGCATCGTGTGCGTGTCGATTTCGGCGTACGGACACACGGGGCCGTGGGCCATGCGGCGCGGCTTCGACAGCCTCGTGCAGTCGGCGAGCGGGATTGCGTGGACGGAAAGCCGGGCGGCTGCTGCGGATGATAGATCGGCCGCAGGAGGGCAGAGCGACAGGCCAAAGCACCTGCCCTGTCAGGCGCTCGATCACGCCACCGGCTTCCTGGCCGCGTTCGGTGCGATGGCGGCCCTCGCGCGCCGTGCGACCGAGGGCGGGAGCTGGCATGTGAGGGTGTCGTTAGCGCAGACCGGCCGCTGGTTGCAGTCGTTCGGACAGATCGACGACGGGTGGCGCACGCCCGACGTCACCTTCGATGAGGTGCAGGACTGTCTGGAAACCGTCGAGTCGCCATTCGGCCGGATTAGCGCAGCGGCACCCGCAGAACGGATGTCGGAGACGCAGCCGTTTTACGCGCGGCCGCCGGTGCCGATCGGCACCGATGAGGCGCATTGGGAACCGTGACGCGCCGCGCTGCCTACTTGCGAAGCTCCGCCACGAAGTCGTAGTAGTCGTTGCGGCAATAGGTATCAGTGAGTTCGATCGCACGCTGGTCGGAGGTATAACCGACGCGCGTGATCAGCAGCAGCGCCTCGTTCGGCGCGATGCTCATCTGCTGGGCGATTTCTTCGCTCGCGTTGACTGCGCGGAAATGCTGCAGCGCTCGCACGATCGACAGTCCGCGCTGGTCGAGATAGCTGTACAGCGAATCACCGATCGCCTGCGGATCGGGAATCACCGAGGACGGAAATGTCGAGTTCTCGACGGCCATCACGATACCGTCCGCGAGCCGCAGCCGCCGCAGACGTGTCACCGCCGCGGCCGGCGACAATCCCAGCTGGATCACCTCATCGCGATTGGCCGGCTGGATTTCGCGCGACAGCCACTTCGAACTCGGCGTGAAGCCGCGCCGCCTCAGCATTTCGCTGAAGCTCGACAGTCTCGACAGGGGATCTTCATAACGCGGCGTGATAAAACTGCCCGCGCCTTGCGTGCGCCGGATCAGTCCCTGCTCGACGAGCAGCGCGATGGCTTTGCGCGCGGTGATCCGCGAGACGCCAAGCGCCTCTGACAGGACACGCTCGGACGGCAGGGCTTCGCCCGCGTTCCAGCGGTTTTCGTGGATGGCGTGACCGAGTTTGCGGGCAAGTTGCAGGTAGAGCGGCGTGTCGTTTTCCGGGTCCGGGCGCAGGTCGCGCCAGCGGTCTTCCGAGGCAGAGTTCATGTGACGGACGCAAGAAGGGCAAGCGGCAATTCTATGTCATTGGCGCGTTGCGTTATAGCGGGCTTTTGCCTGGCAGTGGGTCGAAGCGTACGCGAGCGGATAAACTCGATCGTCCATCGCGCGGACTGGCGGTATGTGCGGGGCGGAGCGCCCGCACCGGTTGGCGGGCATTCGTAGCCATGCACATACCTGCCCGGGAACGCATCTCATCCACCCGATACGCGCTTCGAAACCCAAGCAGAAGGAGTCTTCATGACGACCGATACCGCCAGCGTGAGCCTGCCTGACGGCGAGCGCATTCCGAAACTGGGGCAGGGCACATGGGAGATGGGCGAGCAGCCGTCCCGGCGCACCGCCGAGATCGCCGCGCTGCGCGAAGGCATCGAACTCGGCATGACGCTGATCGATACCGCGGAGATGTACGGCGACGGCGCCACGGAGACGCTTCTGGGCGAAGCGTTGCAAGGCATGCGTGACGATGTGTTTCTCGTCAGCAAGGTCTATCCGCACAATGCGAGCCGACGCGGCGTGCAGGCCGCGTGCGAGCAGAGCCTGAAGCGCCTGAAGACCGACCGGCTCGATCTGTATCTGCTGCACTGGCGCGGCTCGGTGCCGCTCGCCGAGACCGTCGAGGGGTTCGAGGCGCTTCGTCGTGCGGGCAAGATCCGTCACTGGGGCGTCAGCAACTTCGACACCGACGATATGGAAGAACTCTTCTCGGTGCCGGGGGGCGACGCATGCGCCACGAACCAGATCCTGTACAACGTCGCGCGGCGCGGAGCGGAGTTCGACCTGCTGCCGTGGTTGGCCGCTCGCAACCTGCCTGCGATGGCCTATAGTCCCGTCGATCACGCGCGCTTGCCGAAGCGCTCGCCGCTTGACGATATCGCCGGCGCGCGGGGTGTCTCCGTGTTTCAGGTGGCGCTTGCCTGGGTGCTGCGGCGGCCAGACGTGTTCGCGATTCCGAAGTCAGGGCGCATCGAGCATGTGCGTGACAACCGTCGCGCACTCGATCTGCAACTCACCGCCGATGAATATGCCGCCATCGACGCGCACTTCAGGCCGCCACGCAGCAGGCGGCCGCTCGAGATGCTGTGAGCGGCGCGCGTTGACACGTGCGATGTGTATCAGCTGCAGGCGTGATGCGAATGAACGGAGCCGAGCACGGCGACTTCCGCAGGCGTGCGCCTGAGCGCATCTTCGCTGACCTGACTGGCATCGCTGAGGAATTGATCGACGCCGTTGGGTTCCGGCCCGCACGCGGCGCGCCGTCGACCATGGCGATGCTGAAGGAAGAGATAAGTGTGGATGATCCGGGCCCGGCGGTGACGCCCAGACCGGGGATCTGATCGTCACCGCCCACTCAGGCTCGGACCGATAAAGGCTGCTGGATCGTTTCGGAGCAGGGAACGGTGCGGGGGCGCCGTTCCCTGCCTGCGGCTCTAATGTCCGCTGCCACCGCCGTGACCACCGCTGCCGGAGCCGCCGCCGAAGCCTCCGCCAAAACCGCCACCGTTCCCGAAACCACCGCCGAAGCCCCCACCGAAGCCGCCGCCGAAACCACCGCCCTTGCCTGCGCCACCGCTCGGGCCGCCGCTGCCGCAGCCGCAACCGCTAGTACCACCACCGCTGCCACCACTGCCGCTGCTGCCGCTACCACCGTTGCTGCCGCTGCCACCGCCACCGCCACCGCTGCCACCACCACCACCCTTGCCACCGCTGTTACCACCACCACCCGAAGAACCACCGCCCGGGCCATTTGCAGCGCCACTGCTCGAGTTGGCCGCCGAAGCGCCGCCACCGCCTGCGCTATTTCCGCTCGCGCTATTGCTGCCGCTGCCACCACTCGACGCCGCGCCGCTGCTCGCGCTGCTCCCGCCGCGTCCGCCGTTAGCCAGCTTCGAGTCGCATTCGCCGACCGAATCGCCGCGACATTCCCTGATCTGAAAAACGGCCGCTGCGTCGTCAGCCGCTGTTGTTGCCATGCCTGACGATGACCCCATCGCAGGCGATTCGCTCTGCGCGAGCACCGTGGCAGTTGCGCCGCCGCTTGCAGGCAGCGGCGCATCCGCTTTCACGCTGCTTCCCGAAAGGGAAGCGCTGGCTGTTGCGCTATTCACCGGTTGCCGGGCGCTGGCCGTGCTGCTGGCCGTCCCGCCTGTTGCCGGTGAAGTTGTCGCCTGCCCGCTGCTCGCCGGTAGCGGCGCATCGGCCGCGATGATCCACTTCGGAATCACGTCGGTCGTCGCCGCGCCGTGCGCAGGCACCGCCAGTAAAGCCCCCGCGCCAGCAACACACGCTGCCGCACCCCGCAACAACACATCGTAGTACTTATTGAATTTAGTATTGTTCATTGCTTGTCTCCCGACGAAATGGCGGCTCCTCGTTTGCCGTCATTTCTTCTGGTCACCTCGCATGCGACGGGCCCGTCATTGGGCGAGCCTCGTCGCTCCCCGGGGTCGGTCTGCACGCCGCATATCTCGCCTCGCTGCCGCGATATGCGTAGAGCGTTCTCTTTACCGTTAGGCCGTCGTCCATCGAATGACCGTGGATAACGCCGACTGCATCCAGTCCATGCAGCGGACCTCCCCGTCCGCCGCCTGCGCTGTCTGCCGCATGCGACCGTGAAGGTCGCGCCCGGTTACCAGAACGTGTCGACTGAGCCTCAAAGTCGCCCTGTCGATCATCGCTGGCCGATGCCCGCATGATTCTTAGCGATATCCATGCCATTGCCCGCAAACCCATGTCCAACGCAGGATGTGGCTCGCGTGTCTGACGCAGGCCTGGCAGAATTGGGCAAAAACGTTTCTGAGCTGAAACGCATGCGATGCGGGCCGTCGCGCAACGTGTCATCGATGTATCGCGACGTATCGAGGTGCAGACGGCACGGCGGGCATCCGCGCTCGAGGAGGGTTCGCCTGTAACGGATCCGCAGGCGAAGATAGCAGCTCAAGCGTCGCGGCGAGGGGCTTGCAACGCGCGAAGTTCTTCGAGAGGGATGTGGCAGCGGATCCGATGGCCGTCACCCGCATCCTGCATCGGCGGGTCCTGCTGCACGCAGATCGCGCCGATCCTGCGCGGACAGCGCGTATGAAACACACATCCCGATGGTGGCGCGGCGGCGGATGGCATCTCGCCCTCAAGGCGTATGCGTTGCGCGCCGCGGGTCTTCGAATCGAGCGTCGGCACAGAGGAGAGCAGCGCTTCAGTGTAGGGATGATGCGGCCCGCCGAAGACGGCCGCGGCGGGCCCAATTTCCATCAGGCGCCCGAGGTAGAGCACGGCGATGCGATCTGACAGGTAGCGCACGACGTGCAGGTCATGCGAGATGAACACATAGCTCACGCCGTGTTCGCGTTGCAGGTCGGCGAGCAGGTTCAGGATCGCGGCCTGCACCGAGACGTCGAGCGCCGACGTCGGCTCATCGCAGACGACGACGCGCGGGTCGCCCGCAAACGCGCGGGCAATTGCGACGCGCTGCTTGAGGCCGCCCGACAGTTGCCGCGTGCGTACGCCGAGATAGCGGTCGGGCAGGCGTACTGCTGCCGTCAGCGCGCTCAGTCGCGCATCGTGAGCCTGACCGCGCAGCGCACCGAGCCTCGACAGCGCGCGGCCGATCAGATGCTTCACCGAATGCGCGCGATTGAGCGCCGAGTCCGGATTCTGGAACACGATCTGCAGCGACTTCACCTGCTCGTCGTTGCGTCGCGTGACGCGTGCCGGCAGCGGTGTGCCGTCGAGTTCGATGACGCTGCCTTCGTCCGGCGTAGTGAGGCCGAGCAGGAGTCGCGCGAGCGTTGTCTTGCCGCTGCCCGATTCACCTACGAGGCCAAGCGTCTCGCCCTTCGCAAGTTCTAGCGAGACGTCGTCGACGGCGCGCAACGCGGTGCCGGCGACATGAAACGTCTTCGACACGTTTTCCGCCCGCAGCACCTGGATATTGCGCCCGGCGTTGTGCGCACGGTCTTCATCGGTATCGCGCATGGAGGACGGCGCTGCATCATCCGCGAGGCGCGGCAACGTGGCGGCTCGCTCGTGATAGTGACAACGCGACATGTGCTCGCCGGTTGCCCCACTCAGGCGAAACGGCGGCGGCGCGTCGCGTCGGCAGCGATCGTCGGCGAGACGGCAGCGATCGGCGTAGATGCAGCCCTGCGTCACCGAGCCCGGCAGCGGCAGATGCCCCGCGATCGTATCGAGCCGGTCAGTGTCCTTGCTGCGTCCGGTGGTCGGCAGGCAACGCAGCAGGCCCACCGTATACGGATGACGCGGCTGCGAAAAGACATCGCGCGTGGTGCCTTCTTCAACCAGTTTGCCCGCATAGAGCACGCCAACCCGCTCGCACATCCGGCCGATCACCGCGAGGTTGTGGCTGATGAACAGCACGGAGGTGCCGAGCTCCGCACGCAGTTGCGAGACGAGGTCGAGCACGTCCGCTTCGACGGTCGCATCGAGCCCGGTCGTCGGTTCGTCGAGGATCAACAGCGCGGGATTCGACGCGAGCGCCATCGCGATCACCACGCGTTGCTGCATGCCGCCCGACAGCTGATGCGGATAGCTGTCCATCACCCGCTCGGGCGACGCGATGCGCACGCGGCGCAGCATCTCCAACGTGCGCTGCAGCGCGTCCACGCGCGTTGCGCCCGCGGCCTCGAAGGCTTCGGCGACCTGGCGCGCGATCGTCATCGAAGGATTGAGCGCGCGTGAAGGGTCCTGGTAGACCATCGAGATCGACTTCGCGCGCATCATGCGCAGCGCTTCGGCATCGAGCGCGTGCACGTCCTGCCCCGCAATCGTGATGCGCCCGGCCTTCACCTTGCCGTTGCGCGGCAGATAGCGCAGCGCGGCCATCGCGACCGTCGACTTGCCGCAGCCCGATTCGCCGACGAGGCCGTACGCCTCGCCGCGCCGCACGCGAAATGACACATCCTGCAGCACTTCGCGGTCGCGTCCGCGGATGCGATACGTCACCGTGAGGCCGACGACCGTCAGCGCATCGGTGCGCTCGCTCTTCGACACGTCGAATGCGGGGAACGAGGCGGGCGGCGGGCCGTTCATCGGTCGAGTACTCCTTGCACGCTGTCCGCAATCAGGTTCACGCCGACGACGAGCGAGGCGATCGCCGCCGCATCGAAGACGACCGTCCACCACGCTCCACCCGCCATCAGCGTGTACGACTCCGACAGGGCGAGACCCCAGTCGGCCGATGGCGGCTGGATACCGAAGCCGAGAAACGACAGCGTCGCCACCGCGAAGATCGCGTAGCCGAGCCGCACGTTCGCTTCGACGATGATCGGCGGCAGCACGTTTGGCAGGATTTCCGCAAACATGATGTACGGCGCGCGTTCGCCGCGCAGCTGCGCGGCGGCCACATAGTCGAGATGGCGTTCGGCCAGCACGGCGGCGCGCACGGTGCGCGCGGTGATCGGCGTGAAGGTGATGCCGATCACAAGAATCACCGTGAAATTCGACGTGCCGACGGCCGCGAGCGCCAGCAGCGCGACGATCACGAGCGGCAGCGCGAGCACGGCATCGATGGCACGGCCGACGATGTTGTCGACCCAGCCTTCGAAGTAGCCGACGAGAAGACCGAGCACTGTGCCCGCGAACGTGCCGAGCAGGGTCGCGAGCGGCGCGATGGTGAGAATGTCGCGCGCGCCGACGATCATGCGCGAGAACACGTCGCGGCCAAGCTGATCCGTGCCGAACCAGTGCACGTGATCGGGCGGCGTCAAGGAGTTGAGCGGGTCGGACGCATAGGGGTCGTGCGGCGCGATCCACGGCCCGGCGATGGCGCACACGGCCCAGCCCAGCAGGATCAACACGCCGACGATGAACGTCGGCGAACGCAGCAGCAGGCGCAGCTGATCGAAGCGCGGCTCCTGGCTGCGCGGTGGAACAGGTGCCACAGGCGGAACCGGGGGGATCGGCGTATCCGGCGCAACGCTGCTCATTCAGCCCCCTTCACGCGCAGGCGCGGGTTCAGCAGCACATGCAGGGCGTCGGCGACGAGATTTGCAACCGTGTACACGACGCCGACCGTCAACACGCCCGCTTCGAGCATCGGAAAATCCTTGGCCTTCGCGGCGTTATAGATCAGCGAACCGATGCCCTGATAGTGGAACAGCGTCTCGACGACCACGAGACCGCCGATCATGTAGCCGAGTTGCGTGGCGGCCACGGTGATCGTCGGCAGCAGCGCGTTGCGCAGTACGTGCCGCCAGATCACGATGTGTGGCGGCAGGCCCTTGAGGATCGCCGTGCGCGTGTAGTCGGCATCGAGCGCCTCGACGGTGCCCGCACGCGCCATCCGTGCGATGTAGCCGAAGAACACCAGCACGAGTGGCAGCACCGGCAGGATCAGATGCTTCAGTTGTTCCAGCACACCGGCATCAGGGGGATACGAGGCTTCGATCGGCAGCCAGCGCAGCCAGATGCCGAAGATCAGGATCAGCACGATCGACGACACGAATTCCGGGACCACTGTCGCCGACAGGCCCGTGATGCTGATGGTCCGGTCGAGCCAGCGCCCGGCATGCATCGCGGCCCACACGCCGCCCGCGATACCCAGCGGTACGACGACGATGAACGCAAGGAAGCCGAGTTTCGCGGAATGGCCGAGCGCCTCGACGATGAATGGAGCGACGGGCGTGCGAAACGCGTAGGACATGCCCATGTCGCCGCGCATGAAATGCGTGATCCACCCGATGTATTGCGTAAGCAGGGGCCGGTCCGCGCCGAGCTGATGGTTGAGCGCGGCGACTGCGCGCGCATCGGCCAGCGGCCCGAGCACGGCGCGGCCGATGTCGCCCGGCAACAGCTGGCCGCCCGCGAACACGATCACCGACAGCAGCCACAGCGTGACCAGCGAAAGCATCACGCGCGTCGCAAGAAAGCGCGTGACCCGGCCTGCGTTGCCGCTGGCGGCGCGGGGGGCACGCGGCGCGCGAGGGGCGGAAGGAGAAACCATCGTCGACATCGAATGCTCGCGTAAGGTCCTGGCGCCGGATGCGATCATGGTTCAGCCGGCCAGGGCGTTAGCCGTTCAACCCGTCAGCACCGCGCGATCGAAATACAGCTGCGCGATCGCGGTGAAACGGACGCCGCTCAGCACACTGCGCGTGGCGATCAGCTGGTCGTAGAAGTACGGGATGATCAACGGTGTCTCGTCGAGCAGCAGCGTCTGGATCTGTCCGGAGATCTTTTTCTGCGACGCGATGTCGACGGCCGCGACAAAATCCGCGACGAGCTTGTCGTACTGCGGATTCTTGAAGTGCGCGGCGTTCCAGGTGCCGCTGCTCGTGAGCGGGGCATTGAGGAACACGTTCGGCACGCCGCGATGGCCGTAGTCGGTGATGCCGAGCGGCGAGTCGAGCCAGTCGGATTTCCCGGGCGTGCCCGCGCCGTAGTAGAGCGACTGGCTTTCGACCTTCAGGTTGATCCGCACACCGATCGCCTTCGCCGCGTTTTGCACGACAACGGCGAGATCGGAAATCTCCATGTACTTTTCGGTGGTCAGCGTGACGTCGAAGCCGTTGGCGACGCCCGCCTGCGCGAGCAGTTGCTTCGCTTTCGCGACGTCGATCCTGCGCTGCGGCACGCTCATGTCCGACGACGGAAAAACCGGCGCGAACGGACTGTCGTTGCCCAGCACGGCCCGGCCCTTGAAGAGGCCACGCACCATCACATCGCGATCGAGCGACAGCGCGAGCGCCTGGCGCACGCGCTTGTCCCTGAAAAGCGGATTGTCGTTGCGCATGTGGATCTGCCGATGCGCGCTCGACTTCACGCCGATTACCTTGAATTCGGGATTGTTCAGGATGCCGGAGCCTCCCTGCACGGTGAACGTGCCCATCACGTCGGCCTGATGTCCCTGGAGCGCGAGGATCTGCGCCTGTTCGTCGGCATAAAACGAGAACTGCACGCGTTGCGGCAGCGCCTTTTCGCCCCAGTAATCCGGATTGCGCACGAACGAGACGCCGACCTTCGGCTGGAACTGCTCGAGCTTGAACGGACCCGTGCCGATGAAGGTTTTCTCGTAGTTGCCTGCATAGTTCGCAGGCAGGATCACCGCGTTGTAATTGTCCGAGGAAACGTAGTACGGGAAGTTGCCGTTCGGTGCGTCGAGATGAAACGCCACCGT
The DNA here is from genome assembly GCF_050435685.1 of Paraburkholderia sp. GAS448. NCBI lineage: Bacteria > Pseudomonadati > Pseudomonadota > Betaproteobacteria > Burkholderiales > Burkholderiaceae > Paraburkholderia > Paraburkholderia sp. GAS448. The sequence goes on along the minus strand of NZ_JBNDKT010000010.1, from coordinate 210,621 downwards.
GTAATCGTCGACGACTTTCGTGCCGCCCTTCGACAGCACGCCCTTCAGCACGGAGAGCGCAGCCGAGCCGCTTGCCGGATCGGCGAGGCGGTCGAAGGTGGCGGCGACGTCTTTCGCGGTGAACGGCTGGCCGTCGCTGAATTTCACGTTCTGGCGCAGCTTGAAGGTCCACACGTCGCCCGTCGGGTTGGGTTGCCAGGACAGCGCGAGAGCGGGTTGCAGCTGCGAATGCGCATCGTCGTTGACGAGGAATTCGCCGGTCTGGTTGAGCAGGGCAAGCCCAGCCGCATCGGTGACGGTGAGCGGGTCGACGGCGCCGCCCGGTGTCAGATGGGCTACACGGATGGTTGCGTTGGCACCCTTGGTCGCGCCTTGCGCCTGCGCGCGCGGCGCATTCAGGATGCCGCCGCCCGCGAGCGCCAGGCCAATCACGCTCGCGTAGCGCAGCAGCTCGCGGCGCGACAGGCGGCCGGCAAGGAATTCGTCGATGGCGTGATTGCCAAGGCTGTCAGCGCTACGGCGTGCAGTTTCGAGGGCGAGAAGGGCCGGTTGGCGATCCGCGGGATTCTTCATCGAGTGGCGTTCCGTTTCGTTCTAATGGGTGCCGCGCGAGGGGCGCGGCAGGGCGAGCGGTATTGCGACGACGAATGCGGTTTCAGTGTAAGCGATTGCTTCGGGATTCGGAACGCTGCGCCAGCCGCAAGTGCGTTCCGGGCAGGGAAAATGGGCAAGGTGTGTCGCGACGACAACGCCCGCTGCGCCGTGGCGCCGCAAGCGCTGTTTGCGCGGCCGCCAGGGGTGACGCATCAGCGTCGCAAGCGCTGCACGGGCAGCGTCTGCCGGCCCTTCATGTGGGCGGTACGGACAACGATTGCTGGCTGCGGCACGGCTCAGCGCGCTGACGCGGCCGGCCGGCGCCAGCGATGAAACAGCACCGAGCCGATCCAGCATGCCATGAAGAGCGCGACGATTCCGTAGCCCAGCGGTCCGAAACGCTCGTTGATGGCGGCTGCGGCGTCCCACAGGCCACCCGTCAGGCCGAATCGGTCCGACAGCAGTCCAAGCGCCTCGACGCCACCGATCACAATCGCCACCACCGCCGATACGAACGTGATGCTCGCGTTGTAGTAGAGCTTGCGGCGTGGGTCGTCCATCGCCCAGCCGTATGCGTGGACCATCAGCACGTTGTCGGTGGAGTCGACGAGCGTCATGCCCGCCGTAAACAGCGCGGGAAACACAAGGATCGAGTACAGCGGCAGGCCTTTGCCGGCTTCGCCGGCGGCGATGGCGAGGAGGCCGATTTCAGTCGCGGTGTCGAAGCCGAGCCCGAACAGCACGCCGACCGGATACATATGCCAGCTCTTCGTCACGAGCCGGAACAGCGGCCGCAGTGCGCGAGAGAGGAGCCCTGCGGGCACCGGCGCGGACGTTTCGTCCGGCAGCGTACCGCCGCGCTGCACATGCCGGTGGCGACGCCAGAGATCACGCAGGATCACGAGGTTGATACCGGCGAGCACGAGCAGAAATACCGCCGACACCACCGTGCCGATCGTGCCGCCCACCGCCGCGAAGCTTTCGAAGCGGCCGTGCAGCGTGAGCGCCGTCAACGCAATGCCGATGGTCGCGGCGACGACGATGGTCGAGTGTCCTAGCGAAAACGAAAGGCCCACCGTCAGAGGACGTTTGCCTTCCTGCATCAGCTTGCGCGTGACCGTGTCGATTGCCGCGATGTGGTCCGCATCCACCGCATGACGCAAACCGAAGCCATACGCCAGCAACGCCGTGCCGAGCAGCAGCGGATAGTGGCGAAACGCGATCAGCGCCCATGCCCACGCGGCCAGATTGGCGGCGACGAGCACGATGTAGAGCGAGACGAGGCGAGGGCGCAGGGCTGAGGGCGGCGTCATGAAGCGCGATGAGCGTTAGTGATCGTGCGGATGCTTGTGGATCGGATCAACCCAATAGACTGTTTCGGGGGCTTCGACTGCATCGATATTCAGGTTCACGACCACGGCTTCGTTGTCGCTGCGCACGAGCACGCATTCGAGCGGATCGTCGGTGCTCGCGTTGATTTCCTGATGCGGGACGTAGGGCGGCACGAAGATGAAGTCTCCAGGACCGGCTTCCGCCGTGAATTCGAGGTGCTCGCCCCAGCGCATGCGCGCGTGTCCCCGCACGACATAGATCACGCTTTCGAGTGCGCCGTGGTGATGCGCGCCGGTCTTCGCGTTCGGATGGATCGTCACTGTGCCCGCCCAGATCTTCTGCGCACCGACGCGGGCCGCATTGATGGCCGCCGCGCGGTTCATACCCGGCGTTTGCGCAGTATTCGTATCGAGCTGGTCGCCGCGGATGACCTTCACACCGTGTTCGCGCCAGTCCGGGTGTTCACCCTCGCGGTCATGCGCGCCCTCATGGGCATGATCGTGGCTCATGATTGTCTCCTCGCTTCAGGCATCGGCCCACATCGGCTTATTCTGGCACGTTCAAAAATCGGCCGTGCCGCAGCGGGACACCGCCGCCTTGCCTGCTGACCGCGTTGGGCCAACCAGACAGAAAAAAGCCCGTCCACAAGGAACGGGCTTTGCGTTACATCACGGTGCTGCGAAACACTATTTGTGCTTCGAGTTGATGATGCCCTCCGACACGTTCGACGGCGTTTCGGCGTAGTGCTTGAACTCCATCGTGTACGTGGCGCGACCCTGCGTGAGCGAGCGCAGCGATGTCGAATAGCCGAACATCTCTGCGAGCGGCACTTCGGCGCGCACGAGCTTGCCGCCGCCGCCGGCGATGTCTTCCATCCCCTGCACGATGCCGCGCCGGCCGGAGAGGTCGCCCATCACGTTGCCCATGAAGTCCTCCGGGGTCTCGACTTCGACCGCCATCATCGGTTCGAGCAGCACCGGCTTCGCGCGGCGCATGCCTTCCTTGAACGCCATCGAGCCGGCCATGCGGAACGCGTTTTCATTCGAATCGACGTCGTGGTACGAACCGAAGGTCAGCGTCGCCTTCACGTCGACCACCGGGTAGCCCGCCAGCACACCGGCCTTGAGCGTTTCCTGAATGCCCTTGTCGACCGCCGGAATGAATTCGCGCGGCACGACGCCGCCCTTGATCGCATCGACGAACTCGTAGCCGCCGCCCGGCTTTTGCGGCTCGAGCTTCAGCACGACGTGACCGTACTGGCCACGGCCGCCCGACTGTTTGACGAACTTGCCTTCGACATCCTCAGCCGTGGTGCGGATCGTTTCCCGATACGCGACCTGCGGCTTGCCGACAGTGGCTTCGACGCCGAACTCGCGCTTCATCCGGTCGACCAGAATTTCCAGGTGCAGCTCGCCCATGCCGGAGATGATCGTCTGCCCGGATTCTTCGTCGGTCTGCACGCGGAACGATGGGTCTTCCTGCGCGAGACGGTTGAGCGCGATGCCCATCTTCTCCTGGTCGGCTTTCGTCTTCGGCTCGACGGCCTGCGAGATCACCGGTTCAGGGAAGATCATCTTTTCAAGGATGATCACGTGATTCGGATCGCACAGCGTGTCGCCCGTCGTCGCTTCCTTCAGGCCGACCGCCGCCGCGATGTCGCCGGCGTAGACCTCCTTGATTTCCTTGCGCTCGTTCGCGTGCATCTGCAGGATCCGGCCGAGACGTTCCTTCTTTTCCTTGACCGGGTTGTAGACCGTATCGCCCGAATTCACGACGCCCGAGTACACGCGGAAAAAGATCAGCTGGCCGACGAACGGGTCGGTCATGATCTTGAACGCGAGTGCGGAGAACGGATCTTCATCCTTCGGATGACGTTCCGCTTCGTGGTCGTACTCGTCGTGACCCATGATGGCGGGCACGTCGACCGGCGACGGCAGATAGTCGATCACAGCATCGAGCATCGCCTGCACGCCCTTGTTCTTGAACGCGCTGCCGCACAGCATCGGCACGATCTCGTTCCTGATCGTGCGTGCACGCAGGGCGCCCTTGATTTCGTCTTCGGTCAGCACGCCGCCGTGCAGGTACTTGTCGAGCAGTTCCTCATTGGCTTCCGCCGCGGCTTCGACCATCTTTTCGCGCCACTCGTGGGCGGTCGCCTCGAGTTCGGCGGGAACGTCTGCATAGGTGAACTTGACGCCCTGGCTTTCGTCATCCCAGAGAATCGCCTTCATCTTGACGAGGTCGACCACGCCCTGGAAGTGATCTTCCGCACCGATCGGAATCTGGATCGGCACCGCGACGCCCTTCAGGCGATCGGCGATCTGACGCTGCACGCGGAAAAAGTCGGCGCCGACGCGGTCCATCTTGTTGACGAACGCAATGCGCGGCACCTTGTACTTGTTCGCCTGGCGCCATACGGTTTCGGACTGCGGCTGCACGCCGCCGACCGAGTCGTACACCATGCACGCGCCATCGAGCACGCGCATCGAGCGTTCGACTTCGATGGTGAAGTCGACGTGGCCCGGGGTATCGATGATGTTGATCCGGTGTTCCGGATAGTTGCCGGCCATGCCTTTCCAGAAAGCTGTCGTGGCAGCCGACGTGATTGTGATGCCGCGTTCCTGTTCCTGCTCCATCCAGTCCATGGTCGCCGCGCCGTCGTGAACCTCGCCCAGCTTGTGATTCACGCCGGTGTAGAAGAGGATGCGTTCGGTCGTGGTGGTTTTGCCGGCATCGATGTGAGCGCTGATACCAATGTTCCGGTAGCGTTCGATGGGAGTCTTTCGGGGCACGTGAATCTCCTTGGAAATGCGCGCCGGTGGAAGGAGCCGGGTAATCGCGGCATCGACCTTGCTGCGTCGATCTGCTGGATTCCCGGACGATCGCGGTGCTACGGTGATAAGACTACTAGCATAGCGCTACCGTCGGCCTTTTGCAGGAATCTTGTCAGGCGGGGGGCGGGCGTCGCCGGCGCCCGCCCGGGGCTCGCGCAGCGCCGTCGGGCAGGCGCGGCGAGCTCGGCCGGCGCCATCGCGGCGGCGGCTGGCAACCTGCCGGCAACCTTGGGACGCGCCGCAAAAAAGCCGGTGAACTCCGTCTCGGGCGTTCACCGGCTTTTCGTATCCGGCAGGCTGGCCGCGGCGCAAAGGCGGCCGCGCTGCGTCGCGTCGCTGGCTATGCGACTCGCTGTTATTGCGGCGCAGGCAGACCCTGGATCTGCATTCCCGGCTTGATGCCCTTTGACGCAAACCAGCCCTTGCTCATCTCGAGTACATAGACGCCGTTGTGCGTCGGGCAATGATTGTTGGTGGTCTCGGCCTGCATCTCGTCGATGTCGGTGATCGTGCCGTCGGCACGCATGAACGCAACCGAGAGCGGGATCAAGGTGTTCTTCATCCAGAAGCAGTGCACGGCGTTTTCGTTGAAGACGAACAGCATGCCTTCGTTCGGCGCGAGCTTCGTGCGATACATGAGGCCCTGTTCGCGGTCCGCATCATTGGCGGCGACGGCGGCGTCGATCACGAACATGCCTGCCGTGAGCTTGACGCGTGGGAAGTCACCGGGCTGTTTGGCACCTGGCGGCATCTGCTGCGCGTGCGCGTCATTCGATCCAGTGGCCGCGAACGACAGGGCAGCGATGGGCAATGCAACCGCGAACGCGAAGCGCGCGATCATTGAGCGCAGGGGGATTCGCACGACGTGACTCCTTGCTTGAAAATAACCCGCGCATGTTACGCGAGCACGACAAAAACAAAAAGGCAGATCGCCTTGCGGCCATCTGCCTTTCAACGCCGTAAGAACGGCAAGTGCTGCTAGTTCTTGACTGCGTTTTTACAAAAAACTTATTCCGAAGCGCCCGAAGCTGCAGCCGCTGCTGCTGCCTTCTTGTGCGACTTCTTGTGTGCGTGCTTCGTGGTCTTCTTTGCCGACGAAGCAGCTGCCATCGGAGCTGCCGAAGCTGCTGCCGGTGCCGAAGCTTGTGCGAATGCTGCCGTTGCGAAGAGGCCAGCGACCAGAGCGGCGATCAGTTTGTTCATTTTGTAAATCCTCAGCATGAGTTGCGGTTAATTAACCAATGACCCGGTTCTTGAGTCAGATCGGTAAACGTGCCATCCACCTTTCGGTTGACAGGCGCATCGAACAAATTTTTCGACGTGTCTGCCAGCGTCCGGACCGTTCATGCGGGCCGCTAAAACGGCTTGCACAAAGGCCCTTAAGCCTGAATGCCGGATAGCTTCGGTCGGCATCTGCGTCGAATAACGCGTGAGCTTGCTACACGGTTGACGAAAATTTTCTGGAATCTTTATTCGCTGACGTGAGAAGCAGAACCGCGGGCTTGCGCGAGTCCCTCATGCGGAAAAAATACTTGCAGGTACAACGGCTTAGGTAATCGATGCCGATTTAGTGGGGATCACGCCGTGCCGTCCCATGGCGCCCGTGGCGATAATTCGATGTGCTCGCCGGGCAAGAGACCCAGCGCAAAAATATCGAGTGCGCCGATTCCGACGCGCACGAGACGCAGCGTTGGAAAACCGACCGCCGCAGTCATGCGCCGTACCTGCCGGTTCTTGCCTTCGGTGATCGAGAGTTCGATCCAGGTTGTGGGAATGGCCGCGCGAAAGCGGACGGGAGGGGTGCGCGGCCAGAGCGTTTCAGGCGGCTCGACAAAGTCCGCGCGACACGGGCGCGTCACATAATCACCAAGATCGACGCCGCGCGAGAGGGTCTTCAGATCGCTGTTTGCCGGCGCGCCCTCGACCTGGGCCCAGTACCGTTTGACGAGTTTGTGCCGCGGCTCGGCGATGCGCGCCTGCAGCGCGCCGTCGTCTGTCAGGAGCAGCAGGCCTTCACTATCGGAGTCGAGCCGTCCCGCCGGATAGACACCCGGAGTCTTGACCCAGTCGGCCAGCGAGGCGCGCGTTTCGTGCGGCGAGAACTGGCAGATTGTGCCGAACGGCTTGTTGAGAGCGATCAGGGGCATGCGGTAAATCCGGCAAAAAGTCGGGCCACGTCGGCGCGGCAAACCACATCGACGAGCGGTGTACGGGCCGGGCCTGGTGGAAAATGGCGAGATATTAATGCATAATACGAAACGTCAATTCTTATGTCTTATATAAGACATAAGAGTGGGGATGGTGTTCCTGCCGTGTCGTTTTGCCGGATTTCCATGGGGTCCGCGTCAATGTCTGCGTGGGCTAGAATAACCGCCAGGCCGCTTGCGGGCGTCCGGCACTACGCGCGTAACGAGGAGCGCCCGGTTCTGCAGTCCCCAACCTGCTTTTGCCCTGCTTCCACCAGCACATCACTGGAGTTCGATCATGCCGTATCAGCACATCAAGGTTCCGACGAGCGGTGACAAGATCACTGTCAACGCGGACTACTCGCTCAACGTATCTGACCAGCCGATCATTCCGTACATCGAGGGCGATGGCACGGGCCTGGACATCACGCCGGTGATGATCAAGGTGGTGGACGCTGCTGTCGAAAAGGCGTATGCGGGCAAGAAGAAGATTCACTGGATGGAAATCTATGCAGGCGAGAAGGCCACCAGGGTGTATGGCCCGGACGTGTGGCTGCCGGAAGAAACGCTTGAGGTACTGAAGGAATACGTGGTCTCGATCAAGGGACCGCTGACGACGCCCGTGGGCGGCGGCATTCGCTCGCTGAACGTTGCGCTGCGTCAGGATCTCGACCTTTACGTCTGCCTGCGCCCGGTGCAGTACTTCAAGGGCGTGCCTTCGCCGGTGCGTGAACCGGAGAAGACCAACATGGTGATCTTCCGCGAAAACTCGGAAGACATCTACGCCGGCATCGAATGGGCTGCGGAATCGGAGCAGGCGAAGAAGGTCATCAAGTTCCTGCAGGAAGAAATGGGTGTGAAGAAGATCCGCTTCCCGGAAACATCGGGTATCGGTATCAAGCCGGTCTCGCGCGAAGGCACGGAGCGCCTGGTTCGCAAGGCGATCCAGTACGCGATCGACAACGATCGCCGCTCGGTGACGCTGGTTCACAAGGGCAACATCATGAAGTTCACGGAAGGCGCATTCCGTGACTACGGCTACGCACTGGCGCAGAAGGAATTCGGCGCAGAGCTGGTCGACGGCGGCCCGTGGATGAAGTTCAAGAACCCGAAGACGGGCAGCGACATCGTCGTCAAGGACGTGATCGCCGATGCGTTCCTGCAGCAGATCCTGCTGCGCCCGGCCGAATACGATGTGATCGCCACGCTGAACCTGAACGGCGACTACATTTCGGACGCGCTGGCAGCACAGGTCGGCGGTATTGGCATCGCGCCGGGTGCGAACCTGTCGGATTCCGTCGCGATGTTCGAAGCGACGCACGGTACGGCGCCGAAGTACGCAGGCAAGGATTACGTGAACCCGGGTTCGGAGATCCTGTCGGCGGAGATGATGCTGCGTCACATGGGCTGGACTGAAGCAGCAGATGTGATCATTGCTGCAATGGAAACATCGATTCTGCAGAAGCGCGTCACATATGACTTCGCGCGTCTGATGGAAGGCGCGACGCAGGTGTCGTGCTCGGGCTTCGGCCAGGTGCTGATTGAAAATATGTAAGCGCGTCTGATACCTTTCGGAGCGATCCGGCAAGCCCTGGTGTGCACGATGTGTCGCCAGGGTTTTTTGTTTTACTGCGTTGGGTATCGCCAGGCATTGCGCGTGCGGGGGTATTACATAGATGTGCCTGGCGTCCGTCGTGCTCATCGTGTCTTGCGCACGTTCGTCCGCAACAAGGAAACCATCATGATTCGCAGGCAATTTCTCGCGCGCTCGCTGAGCGCCGTTCTCGCGTCGCTGTTTGCGCGCGGCGTCTTCGCGCAGCACGCAGGCCATTCGATGCCGGACATGCCGGATATGGACGACATGCCGGGCATGTCCGGCACGCAGCACGCTGAACCATCACTCAAAAAAACGTCACCGGTCGCACTCGCGTCACCCGACGCGCTTCCTCACGGCGCCCCGCTCGCGGACCTGCGCAAGCTGCCAAACGACAGCCGCGAACCCGGCATCTTCCGCGCGACACTCGTCGCAGAGCCGGTGTCGCGCGAGGTGCTCCCGGGCCATCCGACAATCTTCTGGCAATACAACCCCGCGAACGGCGACACGACCAAAGGTCCGTTCACCGGTCCGCTGATCGACGTGCGCGAAGGCGATACCGTCGAGATCCGCTTCGTCAACCGCCTGCCGCAGCCGTCAACGATCCACTGGCATGGCCTGCCCGTTCCGCCCGATCAGGACGGCAACCCCGCCAACATGGTCGCGCCGGGCGCCACGCGCGTGTACCGGTTCACCTTGCCGGCGGGCAGCGCCGGTACGTACTGGTATCACCCGCATCCGCACATGATGTCGGCGGAACAGGTGTTTCGCGGACTGGCCGGGCCGATCGTCGTGCGTGCCGCCGACGATCCGCTCGCTGGCTGGCCCGAACGCACTTTGTTCTTTTCCGATCTCAGGCTCGCCACCGACGGCTCGATTCCGCCGAACGACATGATGGACTGGATGAACGGTCGCGAAGGGCAGTTCGTGCTGGTGAATGGCGCGCTTCGGCCCCGAATCACCGTGGTGGAAGATGAGCGCTGGCGTCTCTGGAATGCGTGCAGTGCCCGCTATTTGAGATTCTCCCTGGGTGATCGGCAGCGCTTCGCTCAGGTCGGCACGGACGGCGGTCTGCTGGAAAAGCCGCGGGATGGGCTGACGGAACTCCTGCTCGCGCCCGGCGAGCGGGCGGAAGTGGTCGTGCGGGCAGGTGACGCACCGTCTGAGGCGACCCTGACTGCCGAAGTCTACGATCGCCGCAAGATGGCGATGTCGCACGGCAGCCTGCCGCCCGATCCGGCCCGTGCGCTCGCCGCTGTCAACTACCAGCCGTTGGCCGGCGCCAGCGAACGTGCAATTCCTGCAACGCTCAGGACGATCATGTCGCTGGGTGCACCAGTCGCCCGGAAGTCGGTTGTTTTTTCCGAGTCGATGGACATGGCCGCCATGCACCGTCCCGGCGCATCCGCACGCGGGATGCCGGCCGGCATGAAGTTCATGATCAACGGCGCGACCTTCGATCCAGGGCGCGTGACGCTCACCAGCCGGCGCAACGAAGTCGAGTTATGGTCGATCGAAAATCGCACCGACATGGAACATCCGTTCCATTTGCACGGCACGCAGTTTCAGGTGATCGAGCGGGAGCGGGGCGGCGCAAAAATACCCGAGCCGTATCTCGCGTGGCGCGATACGGTCAATGTTCAGCCGGACGAAATCGTACGCATTGCCACCGTGCAAAACAAAGCAGGCGAGCGGATGTTCCATTGCCATATTCTGGAACATGAGGATCTCGGCATGATGGGCACTTTGAAAGTGACCTGAGCTGGATAACGGGTTAATCGGGTAACCGCATCGAATCCAGTTGATTCCAGCTCATTGCCGCGAGAGTCGAACTCGAAATCTGGTGGCCTGAAATGAAGAAACCCGGCACGAGGCCGGGTTTCCAGGGTACGGGTATCGAACGGATCAGGCTGCAGCCTGGATGTTCGATGCCTGTTTGCCTTTGGGGCCTTGCACGACCTCGAAGCTTACCTTCTGGCCTTCCTTGAGGGTTTTGAACCCGTTCATCTGGATAGCCGAGAAGTGCGCAAACAGATCCTCACCGCCTTCGTCGGGCGTAATGAATCCGAAACCTTTCGCGTCATTGAACCATTTGACCGTACCAGTTGCCATTCCAACTTCCCCTGTAACTCATGTCACTACCACGAGCCCTCGAAAAGCTTGACGACCACGGAATGCAGCCGCCCCTCCTCCAAGCTCACCATCGGCATTTTTTCGTATGTCCGGCTGGGTTGAAAAAAGTGCCAGCTTGATTGTTGAGGCTCTTAATTCGACTGTCAAGAAAATTTTGAGACTGCCGTAGACGCGTTGTAAAGATCCAATTTCCAGGGTTTTTCCTTCTTTTCTTATGTGCGCTGGCGCAAGCGGGGCGCCTTGAAAAGTCGCATAATCGACTCACATGAGGTCTCGAAGGGGCGAGTGTCGAGCAAGCCTCCAGCCCGTTCCGGCGGGTTGTGCGATACTCGTTTCGACTGCAGTTTTCCGGAGCAGGCGGCAACGACAGTCCGGAGAGCCGGATCCGCAATCGGCTCGGCGCAGAACACACGCCCGATGGGGCAGGAGAGGGGCGGGGCGGTTGGACGGTACAAACCGGCCACCGGCCGGCCGGTCGGGTTTTGGCAGGGATTGCGGGCCTGTCCGAGTTGTTTAGAATGGGTGTATGGCGATTATTCCGGACAAGCAGGACGGCACCGTACTGGAGCGGCAGGAACAAAAGCTGAAACCGCCATCCATGTATAAGGTGGTGCTGTTGAATGACGACTTCACGCCAATGGAATTTGTCGTGATGATCGTGCAGGAGTATTTCAATAAAGATCGCGAGACGGCAACGCAGGTAATGTTGAAGGTACATCGCGAAGGTCGGGGGGTTTGTGGGGTCTACACGCGGGACATCGCGTCGACCAAAGTCGAGCAAGTCGTTACCCACGCACGGCAGGCCGGGCATCCGCTGCAGTGTGTGATGGAGGAAGCATGATTGCCCAGGAACTGGAAGTCAGCCTGCACATGGCGTTCATGGAAGCACGCCAGGCACGGCATGAGTTCATAACGGTCGAACATCTTTTACTGGCCCTGTTGGACAATCCGACGGCAGCAGAAGTGTTGCGCGCGTGTGCGGCCAACATCGAAGATCTGCGCCAGAACCTGCGCAACTTCATTCATGACAACACGCCGACCGTGCCTGGCACGGACGACGTCGATACGCAGCCGACACTCGGCTTCCAGCGCGTGATTCAACGCGCGATCATGCACGTTCAGTCGACTTCGAACGGCAAGAAGGAAGTTACCGGCGCGAACGTCCTCGTCGCCATTTTTGGCGAGAAGGATTCGCACGCGGTCTACTACCTGCAGCAGCAGGGCGTGACACGTCTCGATGTGGTGAACTTCATTTCGCATGGCATCGCCAAGACGAACAGCACGGACGCCGCGAAAGCGAGCGATTCGAATGCCGAGTCCGACGAAGCCGCTGCGCAGAAGGAAACGCCGCTCGCGCAATTCACGCAGAACCTGAACCAGATGGCGAAAGACGGCCGCATCGACCCGCTGATCGGACGCGAGTCGGAAGTCGAGCGGGTGGTGCAGGTGCTGTGCCGTCGTCGCAAGAATAATCCGCTGCTGGTCGGCGAGGCTGGCGTCGGCAAAACGGCGATCGCCGAAGGGCTCGCCTGGCGCATCACGCGCGGCGAAGTGCCGGACATTCTGGCCGACGCGCAGGTGTACTCGCTCGACATGGGTGCGCTGCTGGCGGGCACCAAGTATCGGGGCGACTTCGAGCAGCGCCTGAAGACGGTTCTCAAGGAATTGAAGGAACGTCCGCACGCGATTCTCTTCATCGACGAAATCCACACGCTGATTGGCGCAGGCGCTGCGTCGGGTGGCACGCTGGATGCGTCGAACCTGCTGAAGCCGGCGTTGTCGTCGGGCACGCTGAAGTGCATCGGTGCAACCACGTTCACGGAATATCGCGGCATTTTCGAAAAGGACGCAGCGTTGTCGCGTCGTTTCCAGAAGATCGACGTAACCGAGCCGACCGTCGAGCAGACGGTGGCGATCCTGCGCGGCCTCAAGTCGCGTTTCGAAGAGCACCACGGCGTGAAGTATTCGTCGGGTGCGCTGTCGGCGGCGGCTGAGCTGTCGGCGCGCTTCATCACCGATCGTCATCTGCCCGACAAGGCCATCGACGTGATCGACGAAGCGGGTGCCGCGCAACGCATCCTGCCGAAGTCGAAGCAGAAGAAGACGATCGGCAAGGGCGAGATCGAGGAAATCATCTCGAAGATTGCACGTGTGCCGGCGCAAAGCGTGTCGCAGGACGACCGCAGCAAGTTGCAGACGCTCGATCGCGATCTGAAGAGTGTCGTGTTCGGGCAGGACCCAGCCATCGACGCGCTGTCGGCGGCGATCAAGATGGCGCGTGCTGGCCTCGGCAAGACGGACAAACCGATCGGTGCGTTCCTGTTCTCCGGCCCGACCGGTGTCGGCAAGACCGAAGTGGCGCGGCAACTCGCGTTCACGCTCGGCATCGAGCTGATCCGTTTCGACATGTCGGAATACATGGAACGTCACGCGGTGAGCCGGTTGATCGGCGCGCCGCCGGGCTATGTCGGTTTCGACCAGGGCGGTCTGCTCACCGAAGCTGTCACGAAGAAGCCACATTGCGTGCTGCTGCTCGACGAAATCGAGAAGGCGCATCCGGACATCTACAACGTGCTGCTGCAGGTGATGGATCACGGCACGCTGACGGACAACAACGGTCGCAAGGCTGACTTCCGCAACGTCATCATCATCATGACGACGAATGCGGGCGCTGAGTCGATGAACAAGTCGACGATCGGCTTCACATCGCGCCGCGAAACCGGCGACGAGATGGTCGAAATCAAGCGCATGTTCACGCCGGAGTTCCGTAACCGTCTGGACGCGACGATCAGCTTCCGCTCGCTCGATGAAGAAATCATCATGCGTGTGGTCGACAAGTTCCTGATGCAACTCGAAGACCAGTTGCATGAGAAGAAGGTCGATGCGCTCTTCACCGACGCGCTGCGCAAGCATCTCGCGAAGCACGGTTTCGATCCGCTGATGGGCGCACGTCCGATGCAGCGTCTGATCCAGGACACGATCCGTCGTGCACTGGCTGATGAACTGCTGTTCGGCAAGCTGATGAGCGGTGGCCGCGTCACCGTGGACGTCGATGCCGACGACAAGGTGCAGTTGACCTTCGACGAGCAGCCGGCTCCGCGCAATCCGAATCCGGAAGCGGTCGAAGTCGAATAAGCGCTTCGCTGTACCCTGGACGCTGTACCCAAAAGCAGAACGGCGCGGGCAAAAACCCGCGCCGTTCTGCTTTTTGCTTAACCGGTGTTGGTCAGTGCTTGCCGGTGCTGCCAAACCCCCCGGCACCGCGCTCGCTTTCCGCAAAATCATCGACGATGTTGAACTCGGCCTGCACGACCGGAACGATCACGAGCTGCGCGAGACGCTCCATCGGATTGAGCGTGAATTCGTTTTGTCCACGATTCCACGTCGAGATCATCAGTTGCCCCTGGTAATCCGAGTCGATCAAACCGACCAGATTCCCCAGCACGATGCCATGCTTGTGGCCGAGACCCGAGCGCGGCAAGATCACCGCGGCATAGCCCGGATCGCCGACGTGAATCGCAAGCCCCGTCGGCACGAGCGCCGTTTCACCCGGCTTCAGTGTCAATGGTTCGTTGAGGCACGCGCGCAGGTCGAGGCCTGCGCTGCCGGTTGTCGCGTATGCAGGTAGCTGGTCGCGCATGCGCGCATCGAGAATCTTCAGGTCGAGTTTCATGCAGGTTTGAAGTTAGTGGAATGAGGCCTCAGCGTGCCAGCTGGAACGCGTCGGCGAGAAGTTCATAAGAGCGAAGCCGTGCGCGGTAGCTGCCGGCCACCGTCAGCACGATCAGTTCGTCGGCCTGGAATTGTTCCTCCAGCGCGTGCAACCGTTCGGTGACCGTCTCCGGCGTGCCGATGATGCTGCGTGGTTTCTCACGGTCGATCACCAGCTGCTCGCGTTCGCCGTATTCCTGCGCGAGCCCCTGTTCGATCGACGGGATCGGCGCGTTCAATCCGAGCGCCATCTGTACGCGACGCAGGTCGACGGCTTTCTCCAGATCGGCGGCTTCCTGTTCGGTGTCGGCGCAGATCACGAACACGGCGGCGGCGAGATACGATTTTGCTTCGTTGCCGGGTTTGAAGCGTTCCCGATACGTCTGCGCGACCTGATGCCCGAAATGCGCGTTGATGAAATGAGCGAACGAGAAGCGGATACCGAGTTGTGCCGCAAGCATCCCGCCGAAATCGCTCGAGCCGAGCACCCACAGTTGCGGGCGGGTGTCGATCTGCGGTTGCAGCAGCACGCCACGCGCGATGTGCTCGGGCGGCAACGTGCCGTTCATCAGTCCGACGAGATCGGAGACCTGCTGCGGGAAAATGTCGCCGCGGTTGTAGCTGCCGGCCGCGACGGCCTGCGCAGTGCGCATGTCTCCACCCGGCGCGCGGCCGACGCCCAGATCGATCCGGTTCGGGAAGAGCGCTTCGAGCATGAGGAACTGTTCGGCGACCTTGAACGGGCTGTAGTACGGCAGCATGATGCCGCCGGAGCCGAGCCGGATGCGCGTGGTCACGCTGCCGAGGCGCGCCAGCATCACCTCTGGACAGGGATTCGATACGCCGCGCAGGCCGTGATGCTCTGCGCACCAGTAGCGCGTGTAGCCGAGATCGTCAGCGAGTTGCGCGAGTTCGAGGGTGGCGGCGATCGCATCCGCCACTGAGTGCCCGTCGATCACGGGCGTTTGATCGAGCACGGAAAGTAGCGTCATGACAGTACCGCTCCGATATGAAACAGGGTTACAGCAATGCGCGCAGCGTCAGGATATCAGGCTCGCGTCCGGCAGCCGCCTTGCAATTTCGGCGATCAGGGCATGAGCGAGCGTCTGTTTGTCCGCGCGTGGCAGCCTGGTCGCACCTTTGGCTTCGAACAGAATCACTTCGTTGTCGTCGAGGCCGAAGGTTTGCGGGCCGAGGTTGCCGATCAGCAGCGGCACGCTTTTGCGCACGCGTTTTTCCTCGCCATGCACTTCGAGGTTGCCGCTTTCCGCCGCAAAACCGACGCAGAAGGGCGGATGCGGCAGCTTCGCTACCGAGGCCAGGATATCGGGATTCTCGACGAAGGTAAATGTCGGCAGCGCCTTGTCGGCGGTCTTCTTGATCTTGTGATCGCTCACCTGATCGACGCGCCAGTCGGCAACCGCCGCCACGCCAATGAAGATGTCGTAGTCCGGCACCGCGCGCATGACCGCGTCGTGCATCTGCTGCGCGGTCTGGACGTCTTCGCGGAGCACGCCCCACGGCGTGTCGAGCGCGACAGGGCCGGCGACCAGATGGACATCGGCGCCAGCCTGTTGCGCGGCGCGTGCCAGCGCGAAACCCATCTTGCCGCTCGAGCGGTTCGTGATGCCGCGCACGGGGTCCAGCGGTTCGAACGTCGGACCCGCGGTCAGCAGCACGCGCCGTCCGGCGAGTATTTTCGGCTGGAAGAACGACGCGATTGCCTCATAGGTGGCTTCGGGCTCCAGCATCCGGCCGTCGCCCACTTCGCCACAGGCCTGCGCGCCCGAATCGGGGCCGAGCACTTCGATGCCGTCGGCGCGCAGTTGCGCGACATTGCGCTGCGTCGCCGGATTCATCCACATCTGACGATTCATCGCGGGCACGACGAGCAGCGGGCAATCCCGCGCTACACAGAGTGTCGACAGAAGATCGTCGGCGATGCCGTGAGCGAGCTTCGCCAGAAAATCGGTCGAAGCCGGCGCGATCACGATCGCATCGGCTTCGCGCGACAGATCGATGTGCGCCATATTGTTGGGAATGCGCGCGTCCCACTGGCTTGTGTAAACGGGCCGGCCCGACAGCGCCTGCATCGTGACGGGCGTGATGAACTGCGTCGCCGCTTCGGTCATCGCGACCTGCACGGTCGCGCCGGCCTTCGTCAACAGACGCGTCAGTTCAGCGATCTTGTAGCAGGCGATCCCGCCCGTCATACCGAGGACGAGATGCTTTCCTGTGAGTTCTGCGGTTGCCAACGCTAGCCTCCGACAAAGCCTGATGGCCGGCGCCATGCACCGCCGGCCTTGAAACAACCCGTGCGGCGTTTAACGCGAGCCGCGCACGCGTCGCAATTCGTCGAACACGAGCAGCGCCGCGCCAATCGTGATCGCGCTGTCGGCGAGATTGAACGCGGGCCAGTGCCAGCCGCGCACGTGAAAATCGAGGAAGTCGATCACGTGGCCGTACACCAGCCGGTCGATCACATTGCCGAGCGCGCCACCCAGAATCAGCGCCAGCGCCGTGCAGAAGAGCCGCTGCGTGCCATGGCGCTTCAGCAGGTAGCAGATCACCAGCGCCGCGACGACGCCGAGACCCGTAAACGCCCAGCGCTGCCAGCCGCCGGCAGCTGCGAGGAAGCTGAACGCCGCACCGCGGTTGTACACGAGCACGAGGTTGAAAAACGGCGTGATGGCAACCGACTCGCCATACGCGAACACCTTCGAGATCGCGATTTTCGACAGCTGATCGAACAGGATGACGATCAGCGCGACGCCCAGCCACGGCGCCAGCGATCCGCCAGCGGGTTTCGACATCGTTCTGGCCATTATGCCGCGCTCCTCGTTTCGCCGCTGCCGAACAGGTTGCTGAAGCAACGGCCGCACAGCGCCGGATGTTCGACGTTCGCGCCGACATCCGCGCGATAGTGCCAGCAGCGTTCGCATTTCAGATACTTCGACGCGATCACTTCCACTGTTTCGTCCTCTGCGCTGTCGACCTTCACGACGCTCGCCGCCGACGTGATCAGCACGAATTTCAGGTCGTCGCCGAGGCTCGCGAGCGCGTCGTAAGGTGCGCCACTCGCGCGGATTTCGACTTCGGCCTGCAGCGACGAACCGATCAGGTTCGCCACACGTGCCTCTTCCAGCGCCTTCGTGACGTCGCTGCGAACGGCGCGCAGCAGTGTCCATTTGTCGAGTAGCCCGGCAGCTTCCGGCACCTCCGGATACGCATGATACGTCTCCGTGAAAATCGTTTCGCTGGCGGGCTGGAACACCTTCCACGCTTCTTCCGCCGTGAACGACAGGAACGGCGCCATCATGCGCAGCAGGCCCTGTGCGATGTGGTACAGCGCGGTCTGCGCACAGCGGCGCGCGGCGGAATCCGGCGCGGTCGTATACAGACGGTCCTTCAGCACGTCGAGATAGAAGCCGCCGAGGTCTTCCGAGCAGAACGTCTGCAGCTTGGCGACGACCGGGTGGAACTCGTACTTCTCGTAGTGCGCGAGCACGTCTGCCTGCAGGCCGGCTGTCAGCGCGACCGCGTAGCGATCGATTTCGGGCCAGTCGCCGACCGGGCGCGCGTCCTTCGCGAAGTCAAAGTCAGACAGGTTCGCGAGCAGGAAGCGCAGCGTGTTGCGGATGCGGCGATAGCCTTCCGTGACGCGCTTCAGGATTTCCTCGGAGATCGCCAGTTCGCCGGAATAGTCGGTCGATGCAATCCACAGACGGATGATTTCCGCGCCCAACCGGTTCGCGACCTCGTGCGGATCGATGCCGTTGCCAAGCGACTTGCTCATCTTGCGCCCTTCGCCGTCGACGGTGAAGCCGTGCGTCAGGAGCGCGTTGTACGGCGGCCGGCCGTCGAGCATCGAAGCCGTCAGCAGCGACGAGTGGAACCAGCCGCGATGCTGGTCCGAGCCTTCCAGGTAGAGATCGGCCGGGAACTGCAGTTCGTCCTTGTGCGAGCCGCGCAGCACGTGCCAGTGCGTCGTGCCGGAGTCGAACCACACGTCGAGCGTGTCGCGGTTCTTTTCGTACAGGTTGGCGTCATCGCCGAGCAGTTCGCGCGGGTCGAGGGTCTGCCACGTTTCGATACCGCCCTTTTCGACGCGTTGCGCAACCTGCTCGAGCAGTTCCAGCGTGCGCGGATGCAGCTCGCCGGTTTCCTTGTGTACGAAGAATGCCATCGGCACGCCCCACTGGCGCTGACGCGACAGCGTCCAGTCCGGGCGGTTGGCGATCATGCTGAAGAGCCGCTGCTTGCCCCACGACGGATAGAACGCCGTCGCCTCGATGCCTTCGAGCGCGGTTTCGCGCAGCGTCCTGTCGGTGTCGTTCGGCTTCACGTCCATGCCGGCGAACCATTGCGAAGTCGCACGGTAGATGATCGGCGTCTTGTGCCGCCAGCAGTGCATGTAGCTGTGCGTGAACTTCTCGGTGCGCAGCAGCGAGCCGGCGGCTTCCAGCGCTTCGACGATCTGCGGATTCGCGGCCCAGATCGACAACCCGCCGAAGAGCGCCAGCGATTCGATATAACGGCCGTCGCCCATCACCGGATTGATGATGTCCGAGTCGGCCATGCCGTGCGACTTGCACGATACGAAGTCCTCCACGCCATAGGCCGGCGACGAGTGGACGATGCCCGTGCCCGTTTCGGTCGTCACGTAGTCGCCGAGATAAACCGGAGCCGTGCGCTTGTAGCCCGGATGCGCGGACGCGAGCGGGTGATGGAAGCGTACGTTCACGAGCTTCGCACCGGCGGTGGTCGCGATCACGTGCCCTTCGAGACCGTATTGCTTCAGGCACGCCTCGACGCGCTCTTCGGCGAGAATCAGCAGACCGCGCGGCGTATCGACCAGCGCGTAGGTGATTTCCGGATGGAGGTTGAGCGCCTGGTTGGCGGGGATCGTCCACGGCGTGGTCGTCCAGATGACGATGCCGCCTTCGCTGCGCGGCAGCGACGCGAGGCCGAACGCGTGCGCTGTTTTCTCCGGCTCGGCGAAGCCGAACAGCACGTCGATGGTCGGATCGGTCTTGTCCTTGTATTCGACTTCCGCTTCGGCGAGCGCCGAGCCGCAGTCGAAACACCAGTTCACCGGCTTCAGGCCGCGGAACACGTAGCCCTTTTCCATGATTTTCGCGAGCGCGCGGATTTCGCCGGCCTCGTTCGCGAAGTTCATCGTTTTGTACGGATTATCCCAGTCGCCCAGCACGCCCAGACGCCGGAAACCGGCCTTTTGCTTCTCGATCTGCTCGGTCGCGTAGGTGCGCGCCTTCTGCATCACTTCGGCGGCGGGCAGCGATTTGCCGAACTGCTTTTCGATCTGGATTTCGATCGGCATGCCGTGGCAATCCCAACCCGGCACGTAGACGGCGTCGAAGCCCGCGAGAGTGCGCGCCTTGACGATCATGTCCTTCAGGATCTTGTTGACCGCGTGGCCCAGGTGGATGTCGCCGTTCGCATACGGCGGGCCGTCGTGCAGGATGAACTTCTTGCGACCCCTGCTGGCGGCGCGGATCTTTTCGTAGATCTTGCGCTCCTGCCAGTCCTTGACCCATTGCGGCTCGCGCTTCGGCAGGTCGCCCCGCATCGGGAACGGCGTGTCAAGCAGGTTGACCGGGTAGCGGGACTGCGGTTTCGAATCGGCTTTCTTGTTGCTCATGGTCAGATCGTGTGAATTCGGTGTATCGCGGTGGTCGCGGGGCAGGGCACAAGTCCGGCGCGTCCGGCAGGCTGGTCGCACCTGCGACAGGTGCCCTTCGATGCGCTCGGCGAGAGGTACGTGCGATGCGCTTTGACGAAGCCTCTCACGTACCGCGGCGGTTATCTAATTCGGTCGGTGGCCGAAGTGGCGAAGCCGGTCGACCGGCTACCCGGCGCGTCGGCGCCGACTGCGGCAAACCACGCGCGCGCGTTGGCAACGTCGCGCGAGATGGCGGCGCCCAGCGTTTCGAGGTCGACGAATTTTTCCTCGTCGCGGAGCTTCTTCAGGAATTCGACGCGCACGAGTTTGCCATACGCATCGCCGTGCCAGTCGAGAAGGTGCACTTCGAGCAGCACGCGGCCGGAGTCGTCGACGGTCGGCCGCAGGCCGAGGCTTGCGACGCCCGGCAGCGGTTGCGCCGCGACACCATGCACACGGACGATGAAAATGCCCGAGAGCGCCGGCCGCTTGTGCGCGATCGGCAGGTTGAGGGTCGGGAAGCCAAGATCGCGGCCCAGCTTCATGCCGTGTACGACGTGACCGCTGATCAGGTAATCCCGGCCGAGCGCGCCTCGCGCCGAATCGAGATCGCCCGCGACCAGCGCCGTGCGCACGCCCGAGCTGGAAATCCGCGCGCCCGACGGGTCGGCGACGGTCGCCATCTGCTCGACCTCGAAGCCGTACTGCTCGCCCGCGGCCTTCAGCGACGCGAAGTCGCCGGCGCGCTTCGCGCCATAGCGGAAATCGTCGCCGATCATCACCCAGCGCGCGTGCAGGCCATTCACGATGATCCGTTCGACGAACGTATCCGGTGACTGGCTCGCAAAGGTCTGGTTGAAATGCTCGACGACTACCCGGTCGACACCGTTCATACGCAGCGCTTCCAGTTTGTCGCGCAGCATCGCGATACGCGGCGGCGCGCCGGCCGGATTGAAGAATTCGCGGGGGTGCGGCTCGAAGGTCATCACGCAGACGGGCAGGCCGCGCGCATCGGCCGCCGCGCGCACGTGCGCGAGCAAAGCCTGATGGCCGCGGTGGACACCGTCGAAGTTGCCGATCGTCAGTGCGCAGGGCGCACGGCTCTCGGCGTTAGGAAGACCGCGGAAGACTCTCACGATAGCGGGTGTGGCGGGTTTAGATAGAGTGGGCCAAATGCCGCAAAACACACGATTATAAACGCTCGGGCGCCGGCACGGCGGCGCGGCCCGGTTTGGGCGCCCCCCGGATGATAAAATCCGCGGATGAAAAAACTCGTCATCCTGATTTCCGGGCGGGGAAGCAACATGGAAGCCATCGTTCGCGCGTGTTCGCGCGAACGATGGCCGGCAGAGGTCGCCGCCGTGATTGCCAACCGTCCAGACGCCGCGGGCCTTGCGTTCGCGGCGTCGCAAGGCATTGCCACGGCGGTCGTCGACCACCGCCAGTTTCCTGACCGGGACAGCTTCGATGCCGCGCTCGCGCGCGAAATCGACGGCTTTTCGCCCGATCTGCTCGTCCTCGCCGGCTTCATGCGCGTGCTGACGCCTGGTTTCGTCGACCGTTATGCGGGCCGCATGCTGAACGTTCATCCGTCGCTGCTGCCCAGCTTTGCGGGCCTGAAAACCCATCAGCAGGCGCTGGATGCAGGCGTGCGCCTGCATGGCGCGTCTGTGCATTTTGTCACGTCGCAGCTCGATCATGGGCCGATCGTCATCCAGTCTGCCGTGCCCGTGCTGTCCGGCGACGACGCCGCGGCGCTGGCCGCGCGCGTGCTTGTCACCGAACATGTTATTTATCCGCGTGCCGTGCGCTGGTTCGTCGAAGGGCGTCTCGCGCTCGACGGACTGCGCGTCACGCTTACGCCGCCGGAGCCGCAATGGCTCTTTGCCGACCACACCGCCGGGGAGGGCGTATGAGGCTGCATGGTTTTCTGATTGGACAAACTGAAACGCTGCTCGCGGACGTGCTGAAGTTCACCGGCCCGGCCGATGCATCCACCAGCCGTTTTTTCCGCGCTCATCCGAAGCTCGGACACGGTGAACGCGGTGTGATCGCTGAGGCGGTTTTCGCGGTACTGCGTCGCCGGATGGAATTCGCGCATCTGGCCGAAAGCGGCACGGGCAGCCCGGCGCGGCGCCTTGCGCTGCTCGGGCTGATGCAGACGGCGGGGCGCACGGCGCTCAAGCCGTTTGTGTCGGAAGCCGAGTCGACGTGGCTCGAACACGTCGCGAAGATCGATCCGGAGAGCTTGCCGCTGCGGATCCGCATGAATCTGCCCGACTGGATCTATCAGGCGCTGTCGACGCGCTTCGAGCCGGAGGAACTGGCGCAACTGGCGGCGGCGCTGAACTACCCGGCACCGCTCGATCTTCGCGCGAATCCGATCAAGGCGAGCCGCGACGAACTGCTCAGCGCGCTCAGCAAGGCCGGCATCGAAGCCGGCGCGACGCCGTTCGCGCCGTTCGGCGTGCGCGTGATCGGCAAGCCGCCGCTCACCAAGCTCGACGCGTTCCAGAACGGCTGGGTCGAAGTGCAGGATGAGGGCAGCCAGCTGCTGTGCTCGCTCGTCGCGCCGAAGCGCGGCGAGATGATCGTCGACTTCTGCGCCGGCGCCGGCGGCAAAACGCTCGCGCTGGGCGCGGCGATGCGCTCGACGGGTCGTCTGTATGCATTCGACATCTCGGAGCGGCGTCTCGCAAAGCTGAAGCCGCGTCTTGCGCGCAGCGGTCTGTCTAACGTGAATCCGGTGCTGATCGACAGCGAACACGATGCGAAGATCAAGCGCCTCGCGGGCAAGATCGACCGTGTGCTGGTCGACGCGCCTTGCAGCGGGCTCGGTACGCTGCGCCGCAACCCCGACCTGAAGTGGCGGCAGTCGCCGGAATCGGTCGCCGAACTGACGCCGAAGCAAGCGGCGATTCTGGCTAGCGCCGCGCGTCTGGTGAAGAAGGGTGGCCGGCTCGTCTACGCGACCTGCAGCATTCTCGAGGCCGAAAACGAGGCGATCGTGAAGCAGTTCCTCGCCGATCACCCAGATTTCGCGCTTGTGCCGGCCCGTGATGTCCTCGCGGAACAGCGCATCGATCTGGAGATGGGCGACTACCTCTCGCTGTGGCCGCACCGCCACGCGACCGATGGTTTCTTCGCAGCGGTGCTGGAGCGCCGCGCAGGCGTCGCCGCGGCGGAATAACCCTCTGGGGCAGCTGTTCGCACGTGTAACGCGCGGCAGTTGCCCGGCAGACAACAACAATGATGGAAAGCCGTCTGTTCTCTCACATGTTCGGCAATGTCGCTCGCGATTTCGGTCTGCCAGTCATGCTATGGCAGGTCGCGATCCTGCTCGTCACGCTGGCGATCGCGTGGCTCCTCGCCCGGCTGCTGCGCCGCACGCTCGACACGCGAAGCGAATCGCGCTACCAGACGCTGCGCTTCGGCGCGGAAAGTCTGCGAAAGGCGCTCTTTCCGCTTCTGGGCGGCATACTCGTCTGGATTGCACAGGCGATCACGGCGCAGTTCATGCATACGTCGCTGCTCGATCTGGCGCTCGTGCCACTGTTCGGCATCGGCCTCATCTACATCGTCTTCTACGTCGCGCGCAGGGTGCTGAGCCGCGACGGCCAGCCGCACACCCTGCTGTTCCTCGTCGAGAAGGTGGTGTCGATCGTCGTCTGGATCGGTATGGTGCTGACCGTGATGGGCATCCAGGACGACGTGATCGCGTGGATGGGCAGCGCCGGTTCCGCGTCGCGAATGCGCACATGACGCTGCTGTCGCTGACGACCGGCCTGCTGTGGGTTTGCGTCACGATGATCGTCGCGATGTGGCTCGGAGCCGCTCTCGAAGACCGGCTGATGCGCTCGGCCACGCTCGATGGGAACCTGAAGGTCGTGCTGGCCCGTGTCGGCCGGGCACTCCTGATACTGGCGGCGATTCTCATCAGCCTTTCACTGGTCGGCATCGATGTGACCGTGCTGGGTGTATTTGGCGGCGCCCTCGGTGTCGGGCTTGGCTTCGGGATGCAGAAAATCGCGAGCAACTATGTGTCGGGCTTCATCATCCTGATCGACCGGTCGCTGCGGATCGGCGACACCATCAACGTGACCGGTCTGCAGGGCATGGTCACGCAGATCCGCACGCGCTATACGGTGGTGCGCGGACTCGACGGCATCGAAACGCTGATTCCGAACGAAAAGCTGATCACCGATGTCGTGCAGAACCAGTCGTCTTACCTGACGCGCGGCTATTCAAAGGCGGCGGTGCAGATCGCCTACACGTCCGATCTCGACAAGGCGATGGCGCAGCTGGTCGAGGCCGCGCGGGATGTGCCGCGCGTGCTGCAGGAACCGGCGCCGACGCCTTATCTGGTTGGTTTCGGACCGGACGGTATCAATCTTGAGCTTGGCTTCTGGATTGAGAATGCGGCGCAGGGAACCTCCGGGGTGCGCTCGACTATCAACCTGAACATCTGGCGGTTGTTTGCGGCGAATGACATTTCGATCCCGTTCGCCCAGCGCGAAGTGCGGATCGTCGGCGGCGCCAGCGACACACTGCCGCAGTCGGTAACTGTGACCGGACGGCCGGCCGCCCGAGTGGACAGCGGCACCTGAGGCGGCTGGGCGGTGTTGCCGCCCTTCAATGGCCTCCCGGTTTCCCTTCAAACTTGCCTCGCGAAGCACTAGCTTTCTTGATGTGCTACAAAAAAATCCTCATTTGTTACAAACACTTGGAACGGTTCTAGTAAAATGCCGTCGAACTCTTAAATTTGCTTTCACTTTCTTGACATCCACCCTCATGCGGATGTCGCACGTCTCACAGGTAAATTGACTTGTTGAATTCCCTGCTCGACTTTCTTGCCCACGGACTGCTGCGTCTTTCGTGGTGGCAACTCGTGCTGTACACGCTGGCCGTGACGCACGTCACGATCATTGGCGTGACGGTTTATCTGCATCGCTGCCAGGCGCACCGCGCGCTCGATCTGCATCCGGTCGTCAGTCACTTCTTCCGCTTCTGGTTGTGGATGACCACGGGCATGTTGACCGCTCAGTGGGCTGCGATTCACCGCAAGCATCACGCGAAGTGCGAGACAGAAGAAGATCCGCACAGCCCGCAGACGCGAGGCATCTGGAAGGTGCTGCTCGAAGGTGCGGAACTGTATCGCGCCGAGGCAAAGAATGAAGAAACGCTGCGCAAGTTCAGTCATGGCACGCCGAACGACTGGATGGAGCGCAACGTCTACACGAAGTACCCGATCCTCGGAATCAGCCTGATGATGGTGATGAACGTTGGCCTATTCGGCATCGTCGGCCTCACGATCTGGGCCGTCCAGATGATCTGGATTCCGTTCTGGGCAGCAGGCGTTGTCAATGGCCTGGCTCACTGGTGGGGTTACCGCAACTTCAACTCGTTGGATGCAAGCACGAACATTTTCCCGTGGGGCATCCTGATCGGTGGCGAAGAACTCCATAACAACCACCACACGTACGCGACGTCGGCGAAGCTGTCGAACAAATGGTACGAGTTCGATATCGGCTGGATGTACATCCGCATCATGTCGGCGTTCAGGCTTGCCAAGGTGAAGAAGGTCGCGCCGACGCCGCGACTTACCACGGGCAAGCTCGTGCTCGACCAGGACACGCTGCAGGCTGTGCTCGCGAACCGCTATGAAGTCATGGCTCGTTACGGCAAGGCGCTCAAGCGTGCGTATCGTCAGGAACTGGCGCACCTGAAGGAGGTGGGCGCGCGTGAGAAGTATCAACTGATGCGCGGCGCACGCAAGTGGTTCCACAAGGAAGAGGATGGCCTTGACGAGCCGCAGAAGCGTCAGTTGCCGCAGATTTTCGCGGATAGCCAGAAGCTGCGCACTTACATCGAGTTGCGCGCCGAACTGGCAGCGATGTGGGAGCGTTCGAATGCGTCGCGCGAACAGTTGCTGGTGCAGTTGCAGGACTGGTGCCATCGTGCCGAACAAAGTGGCATCAAGGCCCTGCAGGAATTTGCGATGCGACTGCGTCGTTATGCCTGATCCCGAAATACTTTAAAATTTCGGTACGTCACAAAACCCCGCGTTGGCGGGGTTTTGCTTTTTGGGCCGTCCAAACGCACACAGCGTGCGCGGCGGCAGATCAGCAGGGCAGAGGAGATCATGAATCAGGCGATCAGGAGCGTCGAGTATGACCGGCCGCAGACCCAGGGTTTGACCTGTGGCGTAGGTCAGGCGTGGGCGAAGGTGCCCGAGGTGCCGTCGGCGGAAGAGAAGGTCGCGCTGAAAGCACGCATTCGCGCGTTGCTGGCGCGCGAAAAGGCGGTGCTCGTTGCGCACTATTATGTCGACGCCGAATTGCAGGAACTTGCAGACGAAACCGGCGGCTGTGTTGCCGATTCTCTGGAAATGGCGCGTTTCGGCCGCGATCATGAAGCGCAGACGCTGGTGGTCGCAGGTGTGCGCTTTATGGGTGAGACGTCTAAGATTCTGAGCCCGAACAAACGGATTCTGATGCCGGACCTCGACGCCACCTGTTCGCTCGATCTGGGTTGTCCGGTTGATGAATTCTCAGCGTTCTGCGATGCGCATCCGGATCGCACGGTGGTCGTCTATGCGAACACTAGCGCGGCGGTGAAAGCGCGGGCGGACTGGATGGTCACGTCGTCGATCGGGCTGGAGATCGTCGCTGACCTGCATGCGCGCGGCGAAAAAATCATCTGGGCGCCGGACCGTCACCTGGGTGGCTATATCCAGAAGAAGACCGGCGCAGACATGTTGCTTTGGCAGGGCTCGTGCCTCGTTCACGACGAGTTCAAAGGCATTGAACTCGATCTGCTGCGTGCCGAATATCCGGATGCGAGGGTGCTCGTGCATCCTGAGTCGCCGGAAAGTGTGATCGCGCAGGCGGACGTCGTCGGGTCGACGACGCAGTTGATCGACGCCGCGCAGCGTCTCGATGCGACGCATTTCATTGTCGCCACCGACCTCGGCATTCTTCACAAGATGCGGCTCGCGGCGCCTGGCAAGATCTTTCTCGAAGCGCCCACGGCCGGCAATAGCGCGACCTGCAAGAGTTGTGCGCACTGCCCGTGGATGGCGATGAACGGCCTCGCCAATCTTGCAGATGTGCTGGAGCGTGGTCACAACGAGATCTTCGTCGATCCCGCGATTGGCGAACGTGCTCGCCTGCCAATCGACCGGATGCTCGACTTCGCCGCGCAACACAAGAAGCGCGTGCAGGCTAGCGGTGATCTCGCGCGCGACACGACGTTGTTTTCGAATGTAGGAGCGGCGTGATGGGCGGTGTCGAATTTGCTCGGGCGGAGGCGGTTTCGCCGCTTTTCGCCGAAGTTCGGGCGCAGTATGGCGAGGCGTTCGACGCGGCTATCGCACGTAATGTGGCCGACGCGCTTGATGAAGATGTCGGCAGTGGTGACCAGACGGGCCGTCTTGTGCCGGCCGACGATCTACGTGATGCCCGGATCATTGTGCGCGAGGACGCCGTGCTATGCGGGGTGCCGTGGTTCAACGAGGTCTTGCATCGCGTCGATCCGCGTATCGATGTGCGGTGGCGCTATCGCGAAGGTGACCGGATGGCGGCCGACACGGTAGTGTGCGAGCTGCGTGGTCCGGCGCGCGCGCTGTTGACGGCAGAGCGGAACGCGATGAATTTCCTGCAATTGTTGTCTGGCGTTGCAACCACAACGCGGCGTTATGTCGACGCGATCGCGCACACACAGATGCGCATTGTGGACACTCGCAAGACCTTGCCAGGCCTGCGGCTAGCGCAGAAGTACGCGGTTCGTGTGGGCGGCGGCGCGAACCAGCGGCTCGCGCTGTATGACGGCATTCTTATCAAGGAAAACCACATCGCTGCGGCAGGCGGCGTTGGCGCGGCAATGGACGCAGCGCTCGCGCTGAACGCGGGCGTGCCGATCCAGATTGAGGTCGAGACGCTCGAGCAACTCGAGACAGCGCTCGTGCATCGCGCGCAGTCCATCCTGCTCGACAATTTCTCGTTCGAAGGGATGCGCGACGCCGTACGTATTACGGCAGGGCGCGCGGTGCTCGAAGTATCGGGCGGCGTGAATTTCGACACCGTGCGCACGATCGCCGAAACCGGCGTCGACCGCGTGTCGATCGGCGCATTGACGAAGGACGTGCGTGCAACCGACTATTCGATGCGGCTTGTCTGATTACGTCGCGTTCGATTGCCAAAGAAAAACCCGCATCGCTGCGGGTTTTTCTTTTCTGGATACTTCAGATGTTGCGGTTCGGCACGCGTTCTGGCGACAGCACGGTCGGCAGCGCTTTCGGGAGCGCTGCAGGCCAGTCGCGGCTGAAATGAAGTCCCCGGCTTTCACGTCTCGAGCGCGCGCTATCGACGATCAACGACGCCACGTCCACCAGATTCCGCAGTTCGAGCAGGTCGCGGCTCACCTTGAAGTTCGCGTAATACTCGTGGATTTCGTCGCGCAGAAGTGCCAGACGATGCTTTGCTCGCGCGAGCCGTTTGTCGGTACGCACGATACCGACGTAATTCCACATCAAGCGACGCAACTCATCCCAGTTGTGCGCGACGACAACTTCTTCGTCCGGGTCGGACACGCGGCTTTCGTCCCAATCAGGCAGCGGGGCATGTACGGCCGCGCTGAACCCTTCTTCCTCGATTGCAGCCGCCGCCGACCGACCGATCACCAGACATTCGAGCAGCGAATTGCTGGCAAGGCGGTTCGCGCCGTGCAGGCCGGTGCAGGACGTCTCGCCGACCGCGTAGAGACCCGCGAGATCCGTGCGGCCGGCCAGGTCCGTGACGACGCCGCCGCATGTGTAATGCGCAGCGGGTACGACCGGGATCGGCTCTTTCGTGATGTCGATGCCGAACTCGACGCAGCGAGCGAGGATCGTCGGAAAGTGCTCGTGCAGGAAAGCGGCTGGCTGGTGGCTGATGTCGAGGTAGACGCAATCGATGCCGCGCTTCTTGATCTCAAAGTCGATCGCCCGCGCGACGATGTCGCGCGGT
Organism: Paraburkholderia sp. GAS448; assembly: GCF_050435685.1. Taxonomy (NCBI): domain Bacteria; kingdom Pseudomonadati; phylum Pseudomonadota; class Betaproteobacteria; order Burkholderiales; family Burkholderiaceae; genus Paraburkholderia; species Paraburkholderia sp. GAS448. Next base: position 181,549 of record NZ_JBNDKT010000010.1, on the reverse strand, counting down.
GCGAGTTCGGCGCGCTCGTCGTGATTCGGCATGAAGCGGGTGCCATCCGGCAGCTTCAATATGCCGCCTTCGCCGCGTACGGCTTCCGAAATCAGGAACGACTTCGCATACGGATGGAACAGGCACGTCGGATGAAACTGGATGAACTCCATGTTCGACACGCGGCAGCCCGCGCGCCAGGCCATCGCAATGCCGTCGCCGGTGGCCGTGTCGGGGTTCGTGGTGTACAGGTATACCTTGCCTGCCCCGCCCGTCGCCAGCACCGTGTGGGGCGCCTCGATGGTCACCGTGCGGCCGCTCGCGACGTCGAGCGCATAGAGACCATGGCAGCGCCTGCCTGGCAGCCCCAGACGGTCCGATGTGATCAGGTCGATTGCGTAGTGATCTTCGAACAGCGTGATATTGGGATGCCGCCGCACGCGCTCGCTGAGCGTCGCGACGACAGCGTGACCGGTTGCGTCGGCGGCATGGATGATCCGGCGGTGGCTATGACCGCCTTCGCGCGTCAGGTGAAAGCCGAGTTCCGCGGCGTGGTCCCTGGTGAACGGCACACCTTGGGCGATCAACCAGTCGATCGCTGCGCGCCCGTGCTCGACGATGAATCGTGTTGCCGCTTCGTCACACAGGCCGCCGCCTGCGATCAGCGTATCGCTGACATGATTATCGACGCTGTCCGCCGAATCGAGCACGGCCGCGATGCCGCCTTGTGCCCAGTCACTGGCGCCTTCCGTCATCGAGCGCTTGGCAATCACCGCGACGCGACGCGTCTCGGCGAGATTCAGCGCGACGCTCAAACCAGCGAGGCCGCTGCCGACAATCGCCACATCGAAATTCATGTCCTGCTTCTCCGTATCTTTCTTCTGCTGTCACTGCGACAGCGCGCGGGAACGCGCGCCGATAAGCGGTAGAGGATACCGCGTCGCGGGACTCGGGGGAAAGCCGGCTAAACGTCTGACAACGGCAGGCGCGAAGAATAAGGAGGCAAAAAAACAAAAAGCCCCGTTGAAACGCGGGGCTTTTTTCGTCGAACAGGCCAAAAAGGCCGAAACCAGGTTATTTGATCTTGGTTTCTTTGTACTCAACGTGCTTACGGACGACGGGATCGAACTTCATGATCGCCATCTTTTCCGGCATGTTGCGCTTGTTCTTCGTCGTGGTGTAGAAGTGACCCGTACCAGCGGTCGACTCCAGCTTGATCTTGTCGCGTGCGCCTTTTGCCATGATTTACTCCTTAGGCTTCACCGCGTGCACGCAAATCTGCGAGCACGGTGTCGATACCGTTCTTGTCGATCAGGCGCAGACCGGCGTTCGAAACGCGCAGACGCACCCAACGGTTTTCGCTTTCGACCCAGAAACGGCGGTTTTGCAGATTCGGGAGAAAACGACGCTTGGTCTTGTTGTTCGCGTGGGAAACGTTGTTGCCGCTCATCGGCGCTTTCCCAGTTACTTGGCATACGCGTGCCATGAGAGCACTCCTAATACGCTTAAATTCTGAGTTCGAACGCCGAGAAAGTTTTCCCGGAAGGGGGCCGATTGTGCTGATTACAGGAATCAGCAGGAATCGATCACTACTTCCCGGTAGGCCTTGATGGCTTCGGAACAGGGTTGGAAACAGGCAAACCGTGATTCTAGCAGGAAAAAACCCGATAAATCAAACCTTATTTGCGGCTAGCCACTGTGGCTGCAGGCTCGCAAAACGTGGCGACGGCGCACGTGGTTCCGCAAAAGCGCTGTTACGCCCATCCGGCGGTGGCGAACGAAAACGTCTCGTGTGCGCCGATGACGAGGTGATCGATCAACTGCACATCGATCAGCGCCAGCGTGTCGCGCAGCACGCGTGTCAGGCGTCGGTCACTTGCACTCGGCTTGACGGCGCCGGAGGGGTGATTATGCGCCACGATCAGGCTGGCTGCATTCAATGTGAGTGCGCGGCGGACTATTTCCCGCGGATAGATTGCGAGACGGGTGAGGGATCCGCGCGAGCTTTCTTCTGAGCGGATCAGCCGGTGGCGGGCATCCATATATAGACAGACGAACACTTCATACGGACGGGTGCCGATCAGGAGCCGCAGGTAGTCCTCCACGGCACCCGGCGAATCGATCAGCGGACGTTCGCGCATCTTTTCCGCCAGCGCGCGGCGCGCCATTTCGACGATAGCGAGCAGCTGCGCCGTCTTCGCCGGGCCGATGCCGCGCAGACCGTCGAAATCGGCGGGTGTGGCGTCGAGCATGGCCCAGAGCGAGCCGAAGCGTGAAAGTAGCGTGCGCGCGAGGTCAAAGACGTTGTGGCCAGGCAACCCGGAGCCGAGTATCAGCACGATCAGGTCCGTGTCCGACAGTGAGCCCGGGCCCGCATCGAGAAGCCGCTCGCGAGGCATGTCGTGGGCCGGCCAGGCGCGCCGGCGACGTGTGACCAGGGGATCGGGCGTTGTTTCGTTCGTCGGGGCGGCAGGCGCTGTAATGCAGTCGCTGTGTTGCATGTCACGGTCTCTCTGTGGGAAGGGGCGTTGGCGCCCCGCGCAGCAGCGTATGGGGACGTGCACGACCGACGCTGGATATGTGGCTTACAATAGAGCCTTTGCGCACGGCATTTTCGCTGCCACTCACGTGTAAGAGCCACTGGCGTACGCGTAGCGCGTTCCGACTGAACGAGTACTGTATGAGCATCATCGACATTTCCGAAGTGAAACCGGGTTCGCACGTCACGCTTCACTACCGGCTTTCGCTTGCCGATGGCTCGGAGATCATCAATACCTTCAATGAGAAGCCCGCTACGCTGCTGCTCGGCGCGGGCCAGCTGGCGCCGCCGCTGGAAGATATTCTGCTGGGGCTGAAGGTCGGGCACCATTCGACCTTTCAGCTAGCGTCAGGTGAGGCGTTCGGGCCGCGCAATCCGGAGCTGATCCAGCGTGTGTCGCTCACGACGCTGCGCGAAAACAGCATGATCGGTGAGGACTTTTCTCCGGGCGATCTCGTCGAATTCAACGCGCCTGGCGGTGGACGCTACGCGGGCGTGCTGAAGGAAGTCGGCGAAACGTCAGCCCTGTTCGATTTCAATCATCCGCTCGCCGGCCAGGCGCTGGCGTTCGAAGTGAAAATCATCGGGATTCTGTAAACATGAGCACCACGGATACGACTCTCGCCGAAGCCGAAATCCTGCTGGCGCAGCCACGCGGGTTTTGTGCAGGCGTCGATCGTGCGATCGAAATCGTCGAGCGTGCCATCAAGCTGCACGGCTCGCCTATCTATGTGCGGCACGAAATCGTCCATAACGCCTATGTCGTCGAGGATCTGCGCAAAAAGGGCGCTATCTTCATCGAGCAGCTGGAGGAAGTTCCGGCAGGCAATACGGTGATTTTCAGTGCGCACGGCGTGTCGAAGGCTGTGCGTTCGGAAGCCGAGTCGCGCGGCCTGCGCGTGTACGACGCTACCTGTCCGCTCGTGACCAAGGTGCACATCGAAGTCGCGAAAATGCGTCAGGACGGCTTCGACATCGTGATGATCGGCCACAAAGGGCACCCGGAAGTCGAGGGCACGATGGGCCAGGCCAGAGAAGGCATGCATCTCGTCGAAGATATCGAGGACGTGCAGGCGCTTGCTCTGGCCGATCCCGAGCGGATCGCCTTCGTCACGCAGACCACGCTGTCGGTCGACGACGCGGCCGAAATCATCGGCGCGCTGAAGGCAAAATATCCGCTGATCCGCGAGCCGAAGAAGCAGGACATCTGCTACGCAACGCAAAACCGTCAGGACGCCGTCAAGTTCATGGCGCCCCAGTGCGACGTGGTGATCGTCGTCGGCAGCCCGAACAGTTCGAACTCGAACCGGCTGCGTGAAGTGGCCGAAAAGCGCGGTATTCCGTCCTACATGGTGGATTCGCCGGACCAGATCGATCCGGGCTGGATCGCCGGCAAGCGCCGCATCGGCGTCACAGCAGGCGCATCGGCGCCGGAAGCGCTGGCCCAGGCCGTCATCGGCCGTCTGCACGAGCTGGGTGTGCGCAACGTGCGCGCGCTCGAGGGCATCGAGGAAAACATCGCATTTCCGTTGCCGCGCGGGCTGGGGTTGCCGGCCTGAAACTGACGCAGCCTGGTTCTTCTTCTACACGACGAAAAGCGCGCCTTCATGGCGCGCTTTTTTTGTGTCGGGGCGGAGGGGCCCCGAAAAAATAAAAGGTGTCACATCATACAAAAACGGTTGTCCACTCTGTTTCCGCGGAAATTTCTTCGAGTTTTCCGGAGAAATATTCGGGGTAATTTTTATGATCGTGCCCCGTTTGTTTTCGGTATATCAATCTGATTGTAATTGAGTGCACCATTTAGGTGCATCAGCTCGGCCGATTATAGAAAACAGATTGAATCGCCCAAAGCACGGTGGAATCGGGTCTTAAGCGCGATTCCCGCAACACTTGATGCCCGGGGCGTCGAAGCTGGTGCAACTGATGCACGAAAAACAATCGCAACCAGGTTGCACCCACGCTCATCTATTGGTCTCAAAATACGGTTGCAATGCAGGAAAACCCTGCCGGTTCAACAATATTGCCCGTCGCATAATTGGAGTTACAATGCGCGCGTTCTCAAGGCCTGAGGGCCACGAACGTTGGATTTTGCAAGGCGCGGGAGACCTATTGAATGCGAGTCAAGTTTGCTCACGCCGTGACCATCGCGGCCGCGGTTGCGCTGCTGGCCGCGTGCAGCAAGAAAGGTGATGGCGAGGCGGGCGCAGGCGCGTCGGCAGCGACCGCTGCGGCGGCGCCGGCAAGCGACGCGACTATCGTCAAGATCGGTCATGCCGCTCCGTTGACGGGCGAGATCGCGCATCTTGGCAAGGACAATGAGAACGGTGCGCGTCTGGCAGTCGAAGAAATCAATGTACAGGGTCTGACCATCGACGGCCACAGGATACAACTGGAACTCGATGCGCAGGATGACGGGGCGGATCCCAAAACGGGGACGCAAGTGGCGCAGAAACTGGTCGATGATCATGTCGTCGCGGTGGTCGGGCACCTGAATTCAGGGGTGTCGATTCCGGCGTCGAAGATATATAGCGATGCGGACATCGTGGAGATCTCGCCGTCGTCGACGAATCCCGCGTATACGCAGCAGGGATTCAAGACGACCTACCGCGTGGTCGCGACCGATGCGCAGCAGGGTCCGGCGCTCGCCAACTATGCGACGAAGGCGCTGAACGCGAAGCGCATCGCCGTGGTGGACGATGCGACCGCCTACGGCAAGGGGCTCGCCGACGAGTTCGCGAAGACGGCAGAGGCGAGCGGAGCGACGATCGTCGCGCGCGAGGCGACGAATGACAAGGCCACGGACTTCCGGGCCATTCTCACGAAGATCAAGAGTGTTCAGCCGGACGTCATCATGTTCGGCGGGATGGACGCGACGGGCGGGCCGTTTACGAAGCAGGCGGCAGCGCTCGGTATCAGGGCAAAAATCCTTGGCGGCGACGGCGTATGTACCGACAAGGTAGGGGAGCTGGCGGGAACCGCCGTGCAGAACCTGGTCTGTTCAGAAGCGGGACTTGCGCTTTCGAAGATGGACAAGGGAGCGGACTTCGAAAAGAAGTACGAAGACCGTTTCCATACGCCGGTGCAGATTTACGCGCCGTTCACGTATGACGCTGTGTACGTGATCGTCGATGCAATGAAGCGCGCCAATTCGATCGACGCGCCCAAGGTGCTGGCTGCGATGCCCTCCACCGATTACAACGGTGTCATTGGCCACATCGCATTCGACAACAAGGGTGATTTGAAAGAAGGCGCCATTACGCTTTACGACTTCAAGGACGGCAAAAAAGCGGTCCTCGACGTCGTGAAGATGTGATGACGGGATAGTCTGGCCTGACGGCACCGAACCACCCAAACGGTGCCGTTTTTGCATCCGCATCCGGTGAGCCGGCCGCTGCAACACGGCGGTCATGCAGTCTGAAGCGGATAACCCTTACCGGTCTTTTACATCAGTACCCGCAGTGCCGTTGCGATTCCGTGATTCATCCCCGCCAACCGGCCGATGACGAGCGCGAATCCAGTCGCACGGGCTAAGGAGCATTAAATGGATATCTTCATCCAGCAGATCCTCAACGGACTGGTGCTTGGCAGCGTCTACGCCATCATTGCACTGGGCTATACGATGGTTTACGGCATTCTGGGCATCATCAACTTCGCGCACGGCGATGTGTTGATGGTGGGCGCGATGGTTGCGCTCTCAGCCATTGGGGTGTTGCAGAACCACTTTCCCGGCCTCGGCAATGTGCTGACGCTGGTCATTGCGCTGATCATCGCCGCTGTCGTGTGTTCGCTGGTTGGCTACACGATTGAACGGGTCGCTTACCGGCCGCTGCGCAAGGCCCCGCGCCTCGCCCCGCTGATCACCGCGATCGGGGTGTCGATCCTGCTGCAGACGCTGGCGATGATGATCTGGTCGCGCAATCCGCTGCCGTTCCCGCAATTGTTGCCGACCGATCCGATCAATGTGATCAAGGCCACCGACACGACGCCAGGCGCTGTGATATCGATGACTGAAATCGTGATCATCGTGGTCGCGTTCCTCGTGATGGGCGGTCTGCTGCTGCTGGTTCACAAGACGAAGCTGGGCCGCGCGATGCGTTCGATCGCCGAGAACCCGAACGTCGCGAGCCTGATGGGCGTGAACCCGAACTTCGTGATTTCCGCGACCTTCATGATCGGTTCCGCACTGGCTGCGCTGGCGGGCGTGATGATCGCGTCGGAATACGGCAATGCACACTTCTACATGGGCTTCATTCCTGGCCTGAAGGCATTTACCGCAGCGGTGCTGGGCGGTATCGGCAATCTCGGCGGGGCGATGGTGGGTGGCGTGCTGCTGGGTCTCATCGAACAGCTCGGCGCCGGCTACATCGGCAACCTGACGGGGGGCGTGTTCGGCAGTAACTATCAGGACGTGTTCGCGTTCATCGTGCTGATCATCGTGCTCGTGTTCCGTCCGTCGGGCCTCTTGGGCGAACGTGTTGCAGATCGGGCTTGATCCGGGCCATAAGGAGTAAATGACATGACTTCAATTCAACCGATCGAGCCGTCCACGACGCTCATCCCCGAGAAGAACCTCACGAAGACGCTGACCATCGGCATCCTCACCGCGATCTTCGTGATTGCGGCGCCGATGATCATCGGCGCGGCCGGCGGCAACTATTGGGTTCGCGTGCTCGACTTCGCGATGCTGTATGTGATGCTCGCGCTGGGTCTTAACGTGGTGGTCGGCTTCGCCGGCCTGCTGGATTTGGGCTATATCGCGTTCTATGCGATCGGCGCGTATACGGCGGCGCTGCTGAGCTCACCGCACCTGAGCACGCAGTTCGAGTGGATCGCGCATCTGGCGCCGACCGGCCTGCACGTGCCGATCTGGATCATCGTGCCGCTGGCGATGGCGTTCGCGGCGATGTTCGGGGTCCTGCTCGGTGCGCCGACCCTGCGTCTGCGCGGCGACTACCTGGCGATCGTGACCCTCGGTTTCGGGGAAATCGTGCGGATCTTCATCAACAACCTCGACCGTCCGGTCAACATCACGAACGGGCCGAAGGGGATCACGGGGATCGCACCGGTGCAGGTGGGCGGCTTCAGCCTTGCGCAGACCCACTCGTTCCTCGGCTTCTCGTTTCCGTCGGTGTACATGTACTACTACCTGTTCGTGCTGTGCTCGCTGCTGGTGATCTGGACCTGTACGCGTCTGCAGCATTCGCGTATCGGCCGCGCATGGGCCGCGATCCGCGAAGACGAGATAGCCGCCAAGGCGATGGGCATCAACACCCGTAACGTGAAGCTGCTGGCGTTCGCGATGGGCGCGTCGTTTGGCGGCCTGTCGGGCGCGATGTTCGGCTCGTTCCAGGGCTTCGTGTCGCCGGAATCGTTCACGTTCTGGGAATCGGTCGTGGTGCTGGCCTGCGTGGTGCTGGGCGGCATGGGTCACATCCCGGGCGTGATTCTCGGCGCGGTGCTGCTCGCCGTTTTCCCGGAATTCCTGCGCTCGACGATGGGCCCGCTGCAGAACATGCTCTTCGGCCACGAAATCGTCGATACCGAAGTGATCCGTCAGCTGCTGTACGGTCTCGCGATGGTCGTCATCATGCTGTACCGCTCGGAAGGCCTGTGGCCGTCGCCGAAGCACGAGGACAAGATCGCGAAACTGGCGAAGCGCGCCGGCAAGAAGCCGGCGCGCGCCTAAAGCCGGGCAGAGCATGGGACCCGAGTAAGCATGGGACCGGAGTAAGCGCTGAAGCGCTAACTCCGGTCGACACGCCAACTCTGGTCGACTCGCAAAGCGTGGGACCCGAGTAAGCGCTAAAGCGCTAACTCGGGTCGACACAGGAGAAACATACATGAGCGACAAGAAAATCCGATTGTCCGTCAAGGGCGTGAACAAGCGCTTTGGCGGCCTGCAAGCCCTCGCCGACGTTGGCCTGCAGATCGAGGAAGGTTCGATCTATGGCCTGATCGGCCCGAACGGCGCCGGCAAGACGACGTTCTTCAACGTGATCACGGGTCTGTATACGCCGGATTCGGGCGAGTTCAAGCTCGACGGCACGAACTACACGCCAACCGCGGTGTACCAGGTGGCGAAGGCCGGGATTGCCCGCACGTTCCAGAACATTCGTCTCTTCGGCGGCATGACTGCGCTGGAAAACGTGATGGTCGGCCGTCACGTGCGCACGAAACACGGGCTGATCGGCGCGGTGTTCCAGACGCCGGCGGAACGCAAGGAAGAGCGCGAGATCAAGGAACGCGCGCTGGAGCTGCTCGAATACGTGGGCGTGCTGCAGTACGCCGACTACACGTCGCGCAACCTGTCGTATGGTCACCAGCGTCGTCTGGAAATCGCCCGTGCGCTGGCGACCGATCCGAAGCTGCTCGCGCTGGACGAGCCGGCTGCCGGCATGAATGCGACCGAGAAGGTCGAGCTGACGAAGCTGCTCGACAAGATCCGCAGCGACGGCAAGACGATCCTGCTGATCGAGCACGACGTGAAACTGGTGATGCACCTGTGCAACCGCATGACGGTGCTCGATTACGGCAAGGTGATCGCTGAAGGTCTGCCGCAGGATGTGCAGAAGGACCCGAAGGTGATCGAGGCTTATCTGGGCGCGGGAGTTCACTGATGGCTACAGCAATGTTGAAAATCAAGGGCCTGCAGGTCAACTACGGCGGCATTCAGGCAGTCAAGGGCATCGATCTCGAAGTCGCGCAGGGCGAACTGGTCACGCTGATCGGCGCGAACGGCGCGGGCAAGACCACGACGATGAAGGCGATCACGGGTCTGAAGCCTTACTCGGCGGGCGACATCGAGTACATGGGGCAGTCGATCAGGGGGCTGCCGACGCATGAACTGCTCAAGCGCGGCCTCGCGATGGTGCCGGAAGGCCGGGGTATCTTCGCGCGTATGTCGATTCTCGAGAACATGCAGATGGGCGCGTACCTGCGCAACGACACCGACGGCATCAAGAAGGACGTCGAGCGCATGTTCGGCTTTTTCCCGCGCCTGAAGGAACGTGCGACGCAGTACGCGGGCACGCTCTCGGGCGGCGAACAGCAGATGCTGGCGATGGCGCGCGCGATCATCAGCAAGCCGAAGCTGCTGTTGCTGGATGAGCCGTCGATGGGTCTTTCGCCGATCATGGTCGAGAAGATCTTCGAAGTGGTGCGCTCGATTTCCGCTGAAGGGATGACCGTGCTGCTGGTCGAGCAGAACGCGCGTCTGGCGTTGCAGGCAGCGAATCGCGGCTATGTGATGGACTCGGGTCTGGTGACGATGTCCGGCGACGCGAAAAAGATGCTCGATGATCCGAAGGTGCGCGCGGCTTACCTCGGTGAATAAGGGGGTGAATAAGCGGGCAAACAGGCCGGCCTGACTGGCCGGCAAAGAAGAAAGGCCGCATGCGTTTCAGGCATGCGGCCTTTTTCATATCATTTCGCGCCCATTGCGCGGCGCTTAGCCCGCGGGCTGGCTATTCATCGCGACCGGCACATTCGTGCCAGGTTCGAGACGCTTCCCGAGACTGACGACTTCATCCGTCCGATACCCGAGGGCTTCGTAAAATCCCCGCACGTCGGCCTTGCTCTCCAGCACCTGCAGGTTCACCTTCGGGCAACCGAGCGACGTCAGCGCAGCCTCCGCATGCTCGACGAGACGCGTGCCGATGCCGTGTCGTCGCATGGCCGTATCGACGGCGAGCGAATACAGCCAGCCGCGATGTCCGTCATAGCCGGCCATCATCGTGCCGACCACACGTCCGTGGTTTTCTGCGACGAAGAACAGTTCCGGCTGCGTCGCGAGCTTGTTCGCGATCGACAGATGCGGATTGCGCTGCGGCCGGGTCGCATCCCGATACTCGGGGAAGGCTTCCTGCCACAGCGCGACCACGGCATCGGTATCGGCCGCATCGAAGCGGCGGATCGACAGCGTTGCGGTCGTCATGGTGGGCGCTCGCTGTGCTTAGAGCGAATCGAGGATGGAACGCAGCATCGCCATCATCTGGTCGATCTCTTCGTTCGTCACATTGAGCGCCGGCATGAAGCGCAGCAGGTTCGGGCGCGCTGCGTTCAGCAGCAGACCGTCTGGTTGCATCAGGCGCGCCTTCTCGACGATCTGGGTGCCGATGTCCTTGCCAAGCAGCAGCGCGCGCAACAGGCCTTCACCGCGCTCGCCAAGGAAGCCGCGCTCTTCCGACAGTTCGAGCAGCTTCGCGCGCAGATATTCGCCACGCGCCTCTACGCCTTCGAGGAAGCCCGGCGCGGTGAGCTGCGAAATCACCGAGTGGCCGACTGCCGTCATCAGCGGATTACCGTTGTACGTGCCGCCCTGGTCGCCCGCTTCGAACACTTCGACCTCGCCCTTCGCGAGCAGTGCTGCCAGCGGCACGCCGCCGCCGATGCCTTTGCCGAGCGTCATCACGTCTGGCTCGATGCCCGACAGCTGGTAGGCGAACAGTGTGCCGGCACGGCCGCAGCCGCTCTGCACTTCATCGACGATCAGCAGCAGGTTGTGCTGCTTGGTCAGCGCGCGCAGTTGCTGCATGAATTCACGGGTCGCCGGAATCACGCCGCCTTCGCCCTGGACCGGTTCGAGCATCACCGCGACCGTCTTGCCGGTAATCAGTCTTTCGACCGACGCGATGTCGTTCAGGTCGGCCTTCGGGAAGCCCGGCACCTGCGGTGCATAGATCGTGTCCCAGCCTGGCTTGCCGCTTGCGGACATCGTTGCGAGTGTGCGGCCGTGGAAGCTGTGATCGAAGGTGATGATTTCGTATGCGCCGTTCTTATGCCTCTTGCCCCACTTGCGCGCGAGCTTGATCGCGCCTTCGTTGGCTTCCGCGCCGCTGTTCGCGAAGAAGACCTTGTCGAAGCAGCTGTGCTGCGTAAGGAGGTTCGCGAGCTTCGCCATCGGCTCGTTATAGAACGCCGGCGACGGATTGATCAACAGGCGCGCCTGCTTCTCGAGCGCTTCGATCATGCCCTCGTTGCAATGACCGAGACTGTTGACGGCCCACCCCTGGATGAAGTCGAGGTATCGCTTGCCTTCGTTGTCATAGAGCCACGAGCCTTTGCCGTGCGTGAAAACGATTTCAGGCCGGTTCGTGATGTACATCAGCGACTCGATGGGGTACTCATTGAATTTCATGGCGGCGGGCTCCATCCGAAGCAGTGGGGGTGTGCGGGTTGAAAAGGGGATCGGAAAAACAAAAAGCCACGGAGGTCCGTGGCTTTCATGATTCGAACAGCTTGCGCCCTGTCTGGCGCGAATCCGTGACGAAGCCAGCGGCACCCCTAAGGGAGCGGCGAGCGGCGACGTCGGAGTTCGGACTGGATGCGGTTCATGCGCGAAAGAATACGACAACGCAGACACCGGTGTAAACCATCAATCGCATCCGGCGGCCAATTTTCTGGCCGCGGTGCTCACCGGGGGCTTGCGCGGCGAATCAGACGGGGTTCGCGAGATCGGCTGCACTCGTGAACGAGTCAGCATAGAACTCGTCTTCCGGCAGCCCGTGATGCGCGCTGAAATCGCGCTGGGCCGATTCGACCATTACCGGCGCACCGCACGCGTACACCTGATAGCCCGACAGATCCGGCAGATCTTCGATGACGGCGCGATGAACGAAGCCGGTGCGGCCGGTCCAGGCGTCGCTCGCATCCGGCTCGGACAGTACCGGCACGAACTTGAAGTTAGGGATATCTCGCGCCCACTCTTCGGCGAGTTCCAGCATGTACAGGTCTTTCTTGCGACGCGCGCCCCAGTAAAGCGTCATCGGCCGGTCGATGTTCTTGAAGATGGCGTGTTCGACGATCGCCTTCAGCGGCGCAAACCCGGTGCCCGAGGCGAGCAGCACGATCGGCTTGTCCGAATCTTCGCGCAGGAAGAACGTGCCGAGCGGCGCTTCGAAGCGCAGGATGTCACGCTCCTTCATCGTATTGAACACATGGTCGGTGAACACGCCGCCGGGCATGTGACGAAGGTGCAGCTCGACCGGACCCTCGGCGTGCGGCGCATTCGCCATCGAATAGCTGCGGCGCTTGCCGTCTTTCAGGATGAATTCGAGGTACTGGCCGGCGAGATACTGAAGACGCTCGTTGGCCGGCAACTGGAGTTTCAGCACGACAACATCATCGGCCTTACGCTCGATTGCGTTGACGCGGCACGGCAGCTTCTTGACCTGCACATCGCCGACACCCGCCACTTCGCGGATATCGATCTCGAGATCGGAGCAGGGCGTGGCACAGCAGAGGAGCGCCATGCCACGGGTTTTCTCATCGTTCGACAACGCCGACGACGAATGCACGCGCTGTTCGACTTCACCGCTCACGACGGTGCCTTTGCATGAACCGCACGCGCCATTCTTGCAGCCGTACGGCAGACCGATGCCCTGGCGCAGGGCCGCGATCAACACCGGTTCGTCGGGTTCTACCTGAAACTGCCGGCCGCTTTGCCGGAGCGTTACGTTAAATGCCATAAGTTGATCGAAAACGAAAAGTCGGTAATGAGTGCAAGCCGCGAGTGCAAGCCGCGCTTGACGGCTACAATGCGTCCACCATGAAAGCGACACGAATCCTGCGCCGGCCGCGCGTGCTGATCGTCGGTTGCGGCGATGTCGGCATGCGCTGCGTCGAACTTCTGCGACCGCGCGCGCACATTTTTGCCCTGACGACTCAGGCCGCGCGCTGCGCCGAACTGCGCGCCGCGGGCACCACGCCGCTCGTCGGCGATCTCGATGTACGCCGCAGCCTGAAACGCCTTGCGGGACTCGCGCCAACCGTGCTGCATCTGGCGCCGCCACAAAAGACCGGCGAAGACGACCGCCGCACCCGTGCACTGCTCGCCGCGCTCACATCGCCGCGCGTCCGGCCTGCACGCGGCGCCGTGACACCGGTAGTGCCGGTTGCGCGGTTGCGTCGTGCGCGCGCTGCATGGATGGAACGCGAACCAACCCACATTGTACCCGACGGGGATGGCCGGCTCGCCCGTTCACGCGCCCCGTTGCGCATCGTCTATGCAAGCACGACGGGCGTCTACGGCGACTGTGGCGGCGCGTGGATCGACGAAACCCGCGAGGTGCGGCCGGCCAGCGCGCGGGCGAGGCGCCGCGTGTCGGCCGAACTGCAGTTGCGGCGAGCGACGGCGCGCGGCTCGGTCGCGGCCGCCATTGCGCGGATTCCCGGGATTTACGCCGCGAACCGCTTGCCGCTCGGCAGGCTGGAAAGAGGCACGCCAGCCCTGATCGATGCGCAAGACGTCTACACGGGCCACATCCACGCCGACGATCTCGCGGCGATTCTCGTGCGTATGACGACGCATGGCCGACCGTCACGAGTCGTTCACGCGTCGGACGACACTGAACTGAAGATGGGTGAATATTTCGATGACGTCGCGGATGCTTACGGCCTTCCACGCGCGCCGCGCATCACGCGCGACGAGGCTGAGCAGCAACTCGAACCGATGCTGCTGTCGTTCATGCGCGAATCGCGACGTCTCGGCAACACGCGGATGAAGCGCGAACTGGGGGTACGTCTGCGGTATCCGACGGTCGCTGATTTTCTGAACTCGAAAAAGCCCTGGACGCGACCCGGCCCGTAAGATCAGCTTCGCCGCGAGCCTGCGACCGGTCAGGTGATGGCCGGTAGTGCTTCCAGAAGCAGGAAGCACAGAAGCGCACCGATCAGTACCCCGATGAGATTCGGGTGATATCGATGCCGCATATGCATCACCACCAGCAGACCGGCGATGACGGCTACCGCGGCACATACGAACACAATCATCGTGGTCGAAATTTCATAACCCTCATGGATGATCATGGCGCCCCTCCTTCAATCCCTTTTTAATCTTTGTTTAATTGAGTATAGAGGGAGTTGTAAGGAAGAGCATGCTGCGGCGCAGCGCCACGAGCGCCTTTTGCGGCGGGAGTGTGGGGCATATAACGCAATGCGGGTGCGATGACGCCAAAGGGGCATTGCAGTGACAGGGCACGGCGGTGTCATACCGTCCGGCCTGGGTGTTTACCCCGTGCGCAATGCGGCAAGATCCGCTTCATCGAGCCATTGCCAGGCGCCTTCGGCAAGCGTCGCAGGTAGCGCGAAGCCGCCGATCCGTTCGCGATGCAAGGCCTCCACGCGGTTGCCCGCTGCCGCGACCATCCGTTTCACCTGATGATATTTGCCTTCGAGTACCGTCAGTTCGAGGGCGTGATCGCTGCGCGCGTGCGCCGCGACCGCAGCGATCGGCTTCGGTTCGCCGTGCAACAGCACGCCGCCGCGTAACGCGTCGAGTTGCACATCGTCGAGCGGATGGCGGGTGGTCGCAAGATATACCTTGGGCACCTTGCGCTTCGGCGACGTGAAGGCGTGGACGAACTGGCCGTCGTCGGAGAGGAGCAGCAGGCCCGTCGTGTCCTGATCGAGACGGCCGACGCACTGGACACCGCGCGTCGCGAACTGCGGCGGGAGCAGATTGAAGACGCTCAGATGATGCTGTGGCTCGCGCGAGCATTCGTAGCCAGCGGGCTTGTTGAGCAGAATGTAGGCGTGCTCGCGATAGCGCCAGGCCGCACCGTCGATGACGAACGTCAGCGTCCCGGGATCGAAGTCGGCGTCGGGGTCGGTGCAGACGGATCCTTCGATCGTCACGCGACCGTCCGCAACGAGTGCGCGGCATTGGCGCCGTGAACCGAAACCCTGGGAGAAGAGAACGCGTTCGAGATTCATTGAAGAGCAGGTGAGCGGCAGGGTGAAATGCATGCGATGGACCTTGGTCCATCGCATCGCGTGCATTCTACCCGGCGTGCGGCATCAGCCGACCGGCCGCTCCCGGCTCAACGATACGAACGTCGCATCAATTCAATGCACGCCCGCACGCCGTTCGACGAAGCGCCGCACATAGTCGTCGGCTGGCTTCGTGAGGATTTCGTTCGGCGTGCCTTCCTGCACCAGGGTGCCGTCGCGCAGGATCGCAATGCGGTTGCCGATCCGCAACGCCTCGTCGAGATCGTGCGTGATGAACACGATCGTCTTGTTGAGCGTCGCCTGCAGTTGCAGCAACTGATCCTGCATTTCCGTGCGGATCAGCGGATCGAGTGCCGAGAACGCTTCGTCCATCAACAACACATCGGTATCGGCGGCCAGCGCGCGCGCGAGGCCAACGCGCTGCCGCATCCCGCCCGACAGTTCGTCGGGATAGTGCTCGCCGTAACCGTCGAGTCCGACCTTGCCGAGCCAGCTGCGCGCCTTCTCATACGCTTCGGCCTTGCTCTCGCCGCGCGTGCGCAGCGCGTAAGCGGTGTTGTCCAGCACGGTCTGATGCGGCAGCAGACCGAAGTTCTGGAACACCATGCTGATCTTGTAGCGCCGCAGTTCGCGCAGGCCGCGCGGGTCGAGTTTGATGACGTCGGAGCCGTCGATCACGATCTCGCCCGCCGTCGGTTCGATCAGCCGGTTGAAGTGCCGCACGAGCGTCGACTTGCCCGAGCCCGACAGCCCCATGATCACGTAGATCTCGCCGGAGCCGATGCTGAGACTGACGTCGTTCAGGCCGACGTTGCAGCCGGTTTGCGCCAGCACTTCGGCCTTGGATTGCCCGCTTCTCAACAGGTCGAGCACACGCGCGTGGCCGGCTTCGTGACCGAAGAGCTTGTAGACGTGTTTAACTTCTATCGCTGCCATGTCGTGCTCCTGATTACTTCGCCGCGCGGGTTTCGAGGCCGCTTTGCGTATCGCCCGCGGCGTCATCCGCGCGTTCCGTGCGACCGGTCCGATAAGGCACGCGCGAGGCTGCCTTCGCCTTGCGCTTCTGCGCGATCAGCCGGCGTTGGCGCCGATCCTGACCATAGCCCTGACTGATCCGGTCGATCACGATCGCCAGAATCACGATGGCGATACCCGCCTGCATCCCCTTGCCGACGTCGAGCGTCTGAATGCCCGCAAGCACGTCTTCACCCAGGCCGCGCGAACCGATCATCGACGCGATCACGACCATCGAAAGGGCCATCATCGTCGTCTGGTTGATACCCGCCATGATGCTCGGACGTGCGAGCGGCAATTGCACATTGACAAGCAACTGCCAGCGGGTCGTGCCGAACGCGCGCGCCGCTTCGACCACATCGGCGTCGACATAGCGGATGCCGAGATCGGTCAGACGGATGAGCGGCGGCAGCGCATAGATGATCGTCGCGAGAATCGCGGGCACCTTGCCGAGACCGAACAGCATGAGCACCGGGATCAGGTACACGAAGCTCGGCAGCGTCTGCATGATGTCGAGCACCGGCAGCAGGATGCGCCGCAGCCACGCGCTGCGCGATGTGAGAATGCCAAGCGGCACACCGAGCATCACCGACAGCACCGTCGCGACCAGCATCAGCGCGAGCGTTTGCATCAGCTTGTCCCACAGCCCGAAGCAGCCGATTGCGTAAAGCAGCAGCACGAAAAAGCCCGCGATGCCGAGACGCCGCGTCGCGTTCCAGGTGATCGCGCCGACGGCGAGCAGGATGAGCCACGCGGGCATTGCACGCAGCGCGCCTTCGAGCGGCACGAGCACATAGCGCAGCAAGGCGGTGCTGAAATCGTGAAAGCTGTCACCGTAACTGGCGACGAACGATTGCACGTGATCGTTCACCCAGTCGGCGATCGAAAGATGGAAGAAGATTGAATTCATGATGAGCCCTCCGGGGCGCGCGAACGGACGGCGGGCAGCGCCATCCGTCGACGCGCAAAGCGTCGTTACGTCGACGGATCAGGCGCCTGCCAGCGCGGCTTGCACCTTCTGTGCGACGTCGTTCGGCACCCATGCCTTCCACATCTCAGGGTGATCGCGCAGGAACTGCTTCGCCATCGTCGGACCGTCGATCTTCTTCGTCGTCATCTCGAGGATGGTCTTGTTCAGAAAGTCCATCGGGAAGCTGATTTTCGAATACGTCGTCATCAGTTCCGGCTCGGCCTGGTAGAACGGCGTCGATACGCCGACCTTCAGATGCGAGACCAGATACGACGACGCGCACTGCGAAGCGCTGTTATCCGCGCGCAGCGTCTCCCAGCACTTCTGGTCGAACGGGGGCATCTTTAGCTGCACGAATTTGTACTTCGCCATCAATGCGGCCGGCTCCCAGTAGTAGAACAGGATCGGCTTGCCGCGCTCGTACGCCGATGCAATCGCCGCGTCGAGCGCCGCGCCCGTGCCCGGGCGGAAGTCGGTGTAGGTATCGTCGAGCTTCAGCACCGTCAGCAGGCGGCGGTTCACGCGCTCGCAATCCCAGCCGGACGGACAGTTCAGGAAGCGGCCCTTGCCCGGTTCCTCATCGTCCTGAAACACGTCCTTGTACTTCGGCAGGTCGGCGACTGACGTCAGGCTCGGGGCGAGCGGCTTGATGTTGCGCTTCGCATCGCCTTTGACCACATACTCGGGTACAAACCACCCTTCATTCGTCCCGCCCGGCAGCGTGTCGCCGATCAGCTTCACGTGATTGTCGGCGACCGCTTTCGCGATGATCTCCGAGCGGCCGGTCCATTGCTCTGACCAGACCTGGAGATCGTTGCGCGACAGCGCGGTTTCGGTCGCCGCGGTGCTGCCCGGCACGCTATCGGTGGTGCAGCCGTAGCCCTTCTCCGTGATGAAGCGCAGCACTTCCGACGTGAATGAACCGCTCTCCCACGTTACGCCGGCGAAATGCACCGGCTTGCCGCTCGAACACCAACTGCCCGCATGCGCGGCAACCGGCCATATCGACGCCGTGGCGAATGCGACGCAGGCCGCGCGCATCCATGGTTTGATCTTCATGCCTGTCTCCTGTTTATGGATTTAGTTTGTTTGTGCGTTCGTCTATGCGGGACGGTTCAGGTATAGGTGCTGAGCGCTCCCCGTGTTGCTTCCAGTGCGGTCTCGTCAATCGTGAGGCCGAGGCCCGGCGCGTCGGACAGATTCAGCCAGCCCTCGCTGTCGATGTCGATCGGGTGTTTCAGCATGAAATCGCGCCGCTCGATCGACCATTCCGGCGGGTCGTACGGAAACTCGATGAACCGCGCGGACGCTGCGCCCGCCGTCAGGTGCAGGTTCGCCGCGAGACCGATGCCGTTGCCCCACGTGTGCGGCGTGAAGACCTTGCCACGGGTCTCGACGGCCTCGGCGAGCCGCCGCAGCCCTTCCATGCCGAGCGTGCACGCGACGTCCGGCTGGAACACATCAAGACATTCGCGCTCCAGCAACTCGTCGAACTCATATCGCTCGCGCGTCAGTTCGCCGCCGGCGATGCGCAGCGACGTTGCGCGGCGCAGCTTCGCATAGCCTTCGTAGTCGCCGCGATAGAGCGGCTCTTCCATCCAGTAGACGTTGTGCCTTTCCAGCTCACGGGCGACATTGAGCGCCTCGGCGAAGGTCCATGGCGCGGCGGTATCCCACGGCATGCGCCAGCCCTGGTTGCAGTCCACCATCAGTTCCAGCCGGTTGCCCACCGCCGCCCGCACGGCGGCGAGCGCGGCGAAATCTTCATCCAGGCTCGTGCGGCCGAAGCGGATCTTCAACGCCGGAAAGCCGCGCGACGCGACGTGCAGCGCCATCTTCGCCATCTCGTCCGGGTGGCGATGCACACCGCTCGACGCGTAGGCGCGCACGCGGCGGTTGCGACCGCCTGCAAGCTTCCAGCAAGGTTCGCCGCGAATCTTGCCGGCCAGATCCCACAGCGCGATATCGAGCGGCCAGGGACGGCCCGCGTGAAAACCGATGTTGTCGAGCACCGCGCTGTGCCGCGCGAGGTCGAGCGGGTCGGTGCCGATGAAGAGGTGCTGGTAGTCGGCAAAGCCGTACATCGCGTCGCCGGAGCCGATGCCGACGTGGCCGGCGTCGTCGGTCACCCGCACGATCGTCGCGGGAAATTTGCGGCGCGGCTGGCTATCCCACGACGCCGGGAAAGGCGGGTCGAGCTCCAGCTGGTGGTGCGTTACGTCGATCCGGGCGATGCGGGTTGCTTCACGACTCATTCAGATGCTCCTGAGGCGGTGCCGCAGTGCCGCAAACGGGACGGCACCATTGAAAGACAATGACTGCATCCTATTGAGAGCAAACGAGCAACTCAATCGCTTCAATTAAAGTAAATGACTGCGTGCAATTTTCGTGTAATGGTTGCCCATAATGACAATGACACCTTCAAGGAGACCGCCGGACCATGGCGCTCAATGCATGGCTGCCCAGAATCGAGGCGGGCAGTGACCCCAAATATCAGGTAATTGCACGCGCGTTCGCGCAGGCCATCCTGAACGGCCAGCTGCCGGCGGGCGAAAAACTGCCGCCGCACCGGTCGCTCGCGAGCGAACTGCACGTGACGACCGGCACGATCAGCCGCGCCTATGCCGAACTCGAACGGCAGGGGCTCGCCAACGCTCGGGTTGGCGACGGCACGTACGTCTCGCAGGCCCGTGCGCGTGAGCTGTCGTCGGGCGCATCGCAGGCCGCGGTGCGTTCCGGCATGCAGGCGGCGTCCACGCTGATCGACCTCGGTCAGAACGTGCCGCAATCGACTGAAGAAGCCGCTTCGCTGTCGGCGACGCTGCGCGATATCGCCAGTGACGAGCAGCTCACGGCGACCCTGCTGCAATACGCGCCCGAGGCCGGTTCGATGCGGCATCGTCTGGCCGGGGCGGCGTGGCTCGCGCGGGCGGGCGCGCCGGCGAGCGCGACGCGTGTGCTTGTCACGCAGGGCGCGCAGCACGCGCTGGCGTCGGTGCTGCGCGCCGTCGCGCGGCCCGGCGACACGGTGCTCGCCGAAGCCGTCAGCTATCCAGGCATCATCGCGCTCGCGCGGCAGTTGCGGCTGCATCTGGTCGGCGTCGAGATCGACCATGAAGGGCTCGTCCCGGCCGCGCTCGAACTCGCATGCAAGTCGCTGCACCCGCGCGCCGTCTTCTGCCTGCCGACGATCCACAACCCGACCACGGCGACGATGTCGACTGAGCGGCGCGACGCGGTCGCGCAGATCCTGCAGCGCCACGGTGTGCTGCTGATCGAAGACCTCGTGCCGGCGATGCTGATGGACGTGCCGCCCGAACCGCTGTCGGTGCGTTTGCCAGAGCAGTCATTCCTGATTGCGGGGCTCTCGAAGTCGGTGGCGCCGGGTTTGCGCGTCGGCTATCTGCAGGCGCCGAGCGCGTGGTGCTCGAAGATCGCCGCGGTGATTCGCAGCGACTGCTGGATGACCGCGCCGTTGATGGCGGAGGTCGTCTCCCGCTGGATCGAAAACGGCGAGATGGAGCGGCTGAACGGGCTGCAACGCGCGCATATCGAGTCGCAGCATGAAATCGCGCGCGAGGTGCTGGCGGACGTGCCGTACCGGCACGCGGACGCAAGCTCGCATCTGTGGCTGCCCCTGCCGGAGCCCTGGCGGGCGACCGAATTTGCGGCCGCACTGCGTCAGGAAGGCGTGCTCGTCAAAACCGCCGACAGCTTCGTGATCGGCCGCAACGCCGCGCCTCACGCGATCCGCATCTGCATGACCGGGGCGTCGTCGAGGGCCGCGCTGACAAGAGCCCTGACGATCATTCGTACCACCCTCGAGCATGGGCTGGAAAGCGGCATGGCTTCTTCGTACGCGCCCTGATCTTGCCCACTGGACGTACGTGACCGTTGAATGTTCCGGCGACGCACACGATGCGAGCGGAACATCGCGGCGAATAACTGAGCAAAAACCGGAGCGCCACGGCTGACCGATGCGGTGACGATGACTTCATCGTCTCAGGAGGTCACCCGATGCCATCCGCACACCTGCGTTCACAGTTCCGCTCGTGGTTCCGCTTTAGCACTCAACTGCCGGCCGCGTTTCAGCGGCTTGCGTGGTCCAACCTGGTTGCCCAGTCCGCCGAGCAGATCAGTCTCGCGGCCGCACCGCTCGTCGCCGTTTTTGCACTCCACGCGAGTGCGCGCGATGCCGGTTTCCTGCAAACGGCGCAGACGCTGCCGTTCCTGCTGCTATCGATACCGCTGGGCGTCTGGGCCGACCGTCGCTCGCGCCGCACGCTGATGACGGTTGCCGAGGGTGTGCGGGTGGCGGCGATGCTTGGCGTGCTGCTGCTCGTGGCGACGCATGCGCTGTCGCTGCCGTCGCTTGCGATGCTGGGGTTTCTCGCGGCGACCGGCACGGTCGCGTACGGCGTCGCGGCACCTGCACTTGTGCCATCGCTGGTGCCGCGCGAACTTCTGCCCGCTGCCAACGGACGCATCGAACTGGCGCGCAGCGTCGCCTACTCGGCGGGGCCGGCGCTCGGCGGACTGCTGGTGGGCTGGATCGGCGCGGGCTGGGCGTACGGCTGTGCAGCCGCGTTGTCGGCGCTGGCGGTTGTCCTGCTCGCCGGCGTGCGCGAAGCGCCTCGTGCGGTTGCCGGTCAGCGCCGGTTTCTCCCCGAATTGCGCGAAGGCACGCGCTTCGTGCTGGGTGACGCGTTGCTGCGGCCGATGCTCGCTACCGCCGTCTTCTTCAATATCGGCTTCTTCATCTTGCAGGCTGTCTACGTGCCGTATGCCGTGCATCGTCTGGGGCTCTCCGCCTCGGCGGTGGGCGTGACACTTGGCGCTTACGGTGCCGGCATGGTGTGCGGCGCGCTCGCTGCGCCTTCGATCGCGCGTCGCCTCACATTCGGCCGCTTGCTGACAATCGGGCCGTTCTGCGGACTGCTCGCGTCGCTGGTGATGGCCGCGACGATTCTTGTGCCGTCGTTCTGGCTCGCGCTCGTGAGCTTCTTCCTGCTGGGTGCCGGTCCGATCCTGTGGGTGGTGGGTTCGACGACGCTGCGTCAGGCGATCACGCCCGCCGGCATGATAGGGCGCGTGTCCGCGATCAACAGCACCGCGACGTTCGGCGCACGGCCGCTGGGCGCGCTGCTGGGCGCGCTGATCAGCGGGCATCTGGGGATGGATGCCTGTCTCATCGCCGCCGCCTGCGGGTTCGCCGTGCAGGCGTGGATCATCGTGATGTCGCCGGCCGCGCGTCTTGCCGAAATTCCCGACGGCGTCGGCGCGCTGTAGCAGATTCGTTCTCTAGCAGGCTCATCCTGTGACATGCAATCCATGCCGTATAACCTTGAGCCTGCGCTGTGACCGTGCGTGACGTGAATGTCTCCATGCACAGGAAGCGAGCTTATTGACCGCTCTGGGCCTTCGCGGCCTGATCGATCACTGCCGCCACTTCGGCCGCGTGCGACACCGGCGCCAGATGGCTCGACGGCACCTTCACGATCGTCGCCCCGATTCGCTGCGCCATCCATTGCTGCGTTTCCGGTGCAACGGCGCGATCGTTCGTCGTCAATACGTACCACGAAGGTTTCGTTTTCCACGCCGCCTGCGAAACCGGTTCGCTGAACGCCTTCGCGGCGATCGGCTGTTCGGCTGCGGAGAGCACGCGGGTCAGCGTTTGCGGCACGTCGGCGGCAAAGTCGCTGTGATAGGCAGTCGGGTCGAACCACAGAAAACCGCCGTCATCGGGTTTCATGGCGGCGCCCGCGGGTGCTGACGGCCCATGTTTGAGCGGATCCGCCGTCGATTCACCGACATCCGGCGCAATCGCCGCCACGTACACGAGGCCGACGACATTGGGTGCGTCCGCGCCCGCTTCGGTAATCACGGTGCCGCCCCACGAATGACCGACGAGGATCGTCGGACCGGTTTGCCGGGCCAGCACGCGCCGGGTGGCGGCGACGTCGTCGGCGAGCGATGTCAGCGGGTTTTGCACCGCGCTCACGTGATAGCCCTTTTTCTGCAGCAGATCGATGACGGGATTCCAGCTCGAACCGTCGACGAATGCGCCGTGGACGAGCACGACATTGCGCACGGGACCGGAGGATGCAGGTTGCGGCGCGGGTGGCGCGGCCGTCTGCGCGCCTGCAGCGGCGGCGAGCAGGGAGAAACCGAGGAGGGCGGCGCGGATCAGGTGTTTTAGCGACATGGTTTCCCCACTAGCAGGACCTGGAATGCCGACCTTACCGAACCGCGAGCAGTGTGACAACCGGTATCTGCGTGGTATCTCGCCGGCATCGACTGCGATGCCGGGCGCGGGTGACTGCGTCCGGCGCGTTGCCCCCGGGGCGGAGGGGCCGACGGGGTAAAATTGCGGGTTTCGCCGGGCCAGGCAAGGCGCCTGTTCCGGTGATCGACATCCATACCAGCGGGGCGCAAGACCTTGAATAGTCCACAGCAGCACGACGGCCTGAAGCGAGGCCTGAAAAACCGTCATATCCAGTTGATCGCGCTGGGCGGCGCGATCGGCACCGGCCTCTTTCTCGGCTCGGCCAGCGTGTTGAAGGCGGCCGGCCCGTCGATGATTCTCGGCTATGCGATCGGTGGCTTCATCGCGTTCCTGATCATGCGGCAGCTCGGCGAGATGGTCGCTCAGGAGCCCGTCGCCGGCTCGTTCAGCCATTTTGCGTACAAATACTGGGGCGATTTTCCGGGCTTTCTGTCGGGCTGGAATTACTGGGTGCTGTACGTGCTCGTCAGCATGGCAGAGCTGACCGCGGTGGGGACCTACGTGCACTACTGGTGGCCGGGCGTGCCGACGTGGGTGTCGGCGCTGGTGTGCTTTGTCGGCATCAACGCGATCAATCTTGCCAACGTGAAGGCGTACGGCGAAACCGAGTTCTGGTTCGCGATCGTCAAGGTGGCGGCGGTGATCGGCATGATCCTGTTCGGCGGCTATCTGCTGGTGAGCGGTCATGGCGGCCCGCAGGCGTCGATCACCAACCTCTGGCGCGACGGCGGCTTCTTTCCGCATGGTTTCCACGGCCTCTTCATGATGCTCGCCGTGATCATGTTCTCGTTCGGCGGTCTGGAACTGATCGGTATCACCGCAGCGGAAGCCGACGACCCGCAGAGGAGCATCCCCAAGGCCGTGAATCAGGTGATCTACCGGATCCTGATTTTCTACATCTGCTCGCTGGCCGTGCTGCTGTCGCTGTATCCGTGGAATCAGGTGGCGTCGGGCGGCAGTCCCTTCGTGATGATCTTCTCGCAGATCGGCGCGGGACTCACTGCGGATGTGCTCAACGTGGTCGTGCTGACGGCGGCGCTGTCGGTGTACAACAGCGGCGTCTATGCGAATAGCCGCATGCTCTACGGCCTCGCGGAACAGGGCAATGCGCCGCGTGCGCTCCTGAAGGTCGACCGGCGCGGTGTGCCTTATATGGCCATCGGGCTGTCCGCCCTCGCGACTTTCACCTGCGTGATCGTCAACTATCTGATTCCCGCCGAAGCGCTTGGCATGCTGATGGCGCTGGTTGTGGCGGCGCTGGTGATCAACTGGGCGCTGATCAGCCTGACGCATCTCAGGTCGCGCAAGGCGATGATCGAGGAAGGGCAGACGCTCGTCTTCAAGTCGCTCTGGTACCCAGTCAGCAACTGGATCTGCCTCACGTTCATGGCGATGATCCTCGTGATTCTCGTGCTGACGCCGGGGCTCTCCGTATCGGTATGGCTCGTGCCGGTATGGCTGCTCGTCATGTGGGCCGGCTACGTGACGAAGCGCCGGTCGGCGGCGAAGCTCGCGCGCGCGGGCTGAGCGCGCGGAAATTGCTGCAATGCCCCGCAATAGCGGGGTGCCCGCCGTCAGCAAATCCAGCAGCGACTTTGACCGCGAAAGTCTCGCCGTATGCGAACTCGCACGCAAGGACGTGCAGGACAGGTTCGAGTCGAGGTACGGCTACGATCCCGGCGTGCCGGTGAACGGGTCCGCGTATGAAGCAGGCCGGAAATGCGAAGTGGGAGAGAGTGATGCGGAACTCGCTGGTTGTGCTTCGAAATCAACGAGTTATTGACGACTGGTGCCCAGGGCCGGACTCGAACCGGCACGCCTTGCGGCGGGGGATTTTGAGTCCCCTGCGTCTACCTGTTTCACCACCTGGGCATGCTGCTGTGGTTTGCTGCTATGTTCTTGCTGCGCGCAACAGGATTGCGCGCGACGGGAGACGCAGATTATGGCCGAAAACGCGATCCCGGGCAAGTTCGCAGGCTGGACCGCGCGTCGGATGCAGACGGCGTCAAACCGTCCGCGAAAAGCGCGCCAGCGTCTCCTGGCCGAGATAACGGTCGAATACCATCGCGATATTACGCACGAGCATCCGGCCGGCGGGCTGCACATCGAGGCGCCGGCTGCCGATCGCTACCAGTCCGTCCGCCTCGAAACTGCGCAGGCGTTCGAGTTCCGTTGCGAACGTGTCGCTGAAGCGGATGCCGTAAGTCGCCTCGAACTCGTCGAAACGGAGTTCCAGATTGCACATCAGTTGCGTGATGACCTCGCGGCGCAGACGGTCGTCGGTGGTCAGGCACACGCCTCGCGTAATCGCCGGCTTGCCCGCATCGATCGCGGCCGCATACCCGGAGAGATCCTTCGCGTTTTGCGCGTACACGTCGCCGACCTTGCCGATCGAGGACGCCCCGAAGCCGATCAGATCGCATTGCGCACGCGTGCTGTAACCCTGAAAGTTTCGATGCAGCGTACGCTGCGCCTGCGCGCGGGCGAGTTCGTCGCTGGGCAGGGCAAAGTGGTCCATGCCGATGTAGACATAACCCGCGCTCGTCAGGCGTTCCACGACCAGACGCAGGATCGCGAGCCGCACGGCCGGCGATGGCAGCGTTGCAGGATTCATCTGCCGCTGCATCTTGAAGAGCTGCGGCATGTGCGCATAGCCGAACACCGACAGGCGGTCGGGTGCGAGCGCGAGCATCATGTCGAGCGTGCGGCCGAAGCTGTCGACGGTCTGATACGGCAGACCGTAGATCAGATCGACGCCGATCGAGTGAAAGCCCGTCGCGCGCGCCGCACGCATCACGGTCGCGGTCATTTCGAGCGGCTGGATACGGTTGATCGCATGTTGCACGAGCGGATTGAAATCCTGCACCCCGAGACTCAGCCGGTTGAAGCCGAGGTTGCGCAGATGCACGATGGTTTGCGCCGACGCCTCGCGCGGGTCGACCTCGATCGAATATTCGCCGTCGGCGTCCGGAGCAAGATGGAAGTGCTCTCGCGTGGCCGCCATCAGTTCGGCCATTTCGTCGTGTGACAGAAACGTCGGCGTGCCGCCACCCCAGTGCAGTTGCGACACCGGACGCGTGGTGTCGAACAAGGCTGCCTGCAAGCCAAGCTCGCGCTTCAGCCTGTCGAGATACGGCCGCGCGTGCGCCCGGTTCTTTGTCGCGACCTTGTTGCAGCCGCAATAAAAGCAGACGGTGTCGCAAAAGGGAATATGGAAGTACAGGGAGAGATCGGTGCCGGATGCGCCAGGGTCGGCGGCGGCGCGGGTGTAGTCCGCGAAATCGAAGTCTTCCCGGAACTGAAGAGCCGTTGGATAGGACGTATACCGTGGACCGTTTGCGTTGTACTTCGCAAGCAGGTCGGGGCGGAAAAGGGTATCGGCGGCGGTCATGTAGGGCTCGTTGTCTGACGCCACGCGACAGGCTGGATGCCGCCCCTGCCGCGTGCTTCGCGACAAAGACAGCGCCGGTGCCTTGTGGGCGTGGCCTTCGATCGATCCAGTGTATGTGACCGGTTACGTCTGACATTGTGTAAAAAGGTCGCACGCGCGGCGATGGCACAATGCGGGTCGGGCGTGTTGCTGTGCCTTTGGATCTTTGCCGTCACTGGTTTGAGGTTTCGCATTTCAGGAATTTGTGTGGTGATTGCCGTTTCTCCGTCTCATGCGCTCGACCATGCGTGCCGCCCCGACTGTGGCGCGTGCTGCATTGCGCCTTCGATTACGAGCCCGATTCCGGGTATGCCGCAAGGCAAGCCAGCGGGTGTGCGCTGTGTGCAGCTCGGTGACGATTGGCGCTGCGCGATTTTCGGCAGGCCCGAGCGGCCTGCCTGCTGTTCGGGCCTGCAACCGCAGCCGGAAATGTGCGGTACGACGCGCGTTGAAGCGTTGGCGTGGCTCACGAAGCTCGAGTCGGACACGCAGCCCGCGGCGGTGTGGCGATAAGCGGCGCTGAACGCGTGTGTTCACCACAATTCATCGGCATCGATCGTGGGATCGATCCGGATTCGAAAGGAGGTTCGCATGACTCAAACCGCTGCGCCCGCGCGGCGCCGGTTCCTGTTTGCGGCGTGCGCGATGGCGGGCGCCACGGTATCGCTCGCGGCCTGTGCCACGTCGATCTTTCCGTTCATCCCCGATCACTACACGTTCTCGCAGCAGCAGGTGCAGGAGGCCGTGCAGCGCAAGTTTCCGTATCAGCGCACGGTGTCCCAGGTGTTCGATGTCGCGCTCACGAATCCGGTCGTCGGTTTTCTGCCGGATAGCAACCGCGTGTCTGTTCGACTCGATGCGCGTTTCGCGAGCCCGTTCATGCCGCAGCCCGTGAACGGCGTATTCACGCTGTCCAGCCAGCTGGCCTACGACGCCGCTACGCGCGCCGTGGTCCTCCGGCAGCCGAGCGTCGATAACGTCGCGGTCAGCGGCGAAGCGCAGGCCTACACGCAGCAGATCAACGCGGCCGCCGGCCTGCTCGCGACGCAGCTTCTGACCAACTACCCGATCTACACGTTTAAGCCTGAGCAGCTGCAATTTGCCGGCGTGAACTACGAACCCGGTACAATCACCATCCTTACAAACGGCATACGCGTGCAGATCGTCGAAAAATGACGGCCGCGCGACCGTCGGGTCGCGCGCCTCCAGTGTGGCCCGATTCGAACACCCTCTGCGACAAGGGCCACGGATGGACTGGATACTGATCTGCAAGGCGCTGATTCTTGGCGTCGTCGAAGGTTTGACCGAGTTTTTGCCGGTGTCGAGCACCGGACACCTGATCGTCGCGGGCAGCCTGCTCAATTTCAACAACGCGCACGAGAAGACATTCGACGTCGTCATTCAACTCGGCGCGATTCTCGCGGTGTGCTGGGAGTTCCGGCGCAAGATCGGCAGCGTTGTGGCGGGTCTGCCCACGCAGCCGGTCGCGCGGCGCTTCACGATGAATGTGATCATCGCGACCATTCCTGCCGTCGTGCTTGGGCTGCTGCTGGAAAGGACGATCAAGGCGGCGCTGTTTTCGCCCGTGCCGGTGGCGCTGGCGCTCGTGACCGGCGGCGTCATCATCCTGTGGGTTGAAGGCCGTCAGCGCGACAGGCGGGCAGCGCCGCGCGTGTTGTCGATCGATGACCTCAGTCCGCTCGATGCATTGAAGGTCGGCCTTGCGCAATGCCTTGCGCTGATTCCGGGCATGTCGCGCTCGGGCTCGACGATCATCGGCGGCATGCTGTTTGGCCTCGAACGGCGCGTCGCAACCGAGTTCTCGTTCTTCCTGGCGATTCCGATCATCTTCGGCGCGACGCTCTACGAGATGGTCAAGAGCTGGCACACGCTGGCTACGGACGCGCTGGGCATCTTTGCGGTGGGGCTCGTTGCCGCGTTCGTGAGCGCGTTTGCCTGTGTGCGCTGGCTGTTGCGCTACATCGCCGCCCACGATTTCACTGTGTTTGCGTGGTACCGGATCGGCTTCGGTTTGCTGATTCTGCTCGTCGGGTATAGCGATGAGTTGAGCTGGGCGGATTGATGGCGAAAGCAGCCTGAGTGCCGCCTGAGCGTTACGGCGCTGGAATAAAAAAGTCCGCCTGAGAGCGGACTTTTTTATTCAATTGCCTGTGCGCCGGC
Source organism: Paraburkholderia sp. GAS448 (assembly GCF_050435685.1). Lineage (NCBI taxonomy): Bacteria > Pseudomonadati > Pseudomonadota > Betaproteobacteria > Burkholderiales > Burkholderiaceae > Paraburkholderia > Paraburkholderia sp. GAS448. The sequence continues at coordinate 152,421 of NZ_JBNDKT010000010.1, read as the reverse complement.
GGAAGACGAGATCCCAGACGCCATGTCCGAGCCGTAGGCCCCGTCGTTCGAATTTTGTCACCGGACGGTACTCGGGACGCGGCGCGTAGCCGTCGGCCGTGTTTTCGAGCGCGGGTTCCGCGCCGAGCACTTCGAGCATCTGTTCCGCGTAGTTCTGCCAGTCCGTCGCGCAATGGAGATATGCGCCGGGTTTCAGGCGCGATACGAGCAGCGCGACGAACTTCGGTTGGATCAGACGGCGCTTGTGATGTCGCGCCTTGTGCCACGGATCGGGGAAGAAGATGTGCACGCCGTCGAGGCTGTCTGGCGCGATCATCCGCTCGAGCACTTCGACCGCGTCGTGCTGGATGATGCGGATATTCGACAACCCCTGCTCGCCCATCAGTTTCAGTAGAGCGCCGACGCCCGGCTCATGCACCTCGACGCCGAGAAAGTCGTCGTCGTGGCGATGTGTGGCGATTTCCGCCGTCGTCGCACCCATACCGAAACCGATCTCCAGCACCCGCGGAGCGCTGCGGCCGAAGACGGCATCCCAGTCGGGCCGCTCCGGCGCAAACGGCACGACGAAGCGTGGGCCGAGTTCGTCCATCGCGCGGCGCTGACCAGTCGAGACGCGCCCCGCGCGCGTGACGAAACTGCGGATGCGTCGCCGATGCAACGCTTCGGACGACACTGCTGCGCCTTCGGCGGACGGGCTCGTGGACGGTTCGTGCGATGCGTCGTCGGGGCCCTCGGACGCGGGCAGACGGGATTCGTTCGGATCGTGGATCATCATTGATGACTACAAAGGTGAGGGCGACTGCGCAGTGCCGTCGCAGTGCTGTAATACGTCAACGGGAGACGGGGGCGCTGCCGCGGTTGGTTCGCGCGGTTGCGCGGGTCAACGTCAATGGCTTCGCTCAACTGCCTCGACTATCGCCGCCCGGACAAAAAAGCCGCCTTCGGTGAGGCGGCTCTCGCGCTGGATTTCCGCTGGAGATCAGCTGAATGTGGAGCGGGCGATGGGAATCGAACCCACGTCTCTAGCTTGGGAAGCTAGGGTAATAGCCATTATACGACGCCCGCAGAGCGCGCCATTTTACGCGGTTTCGGGTGATTTGGGCAAACTCCGAAACGCGGCTGCCATTTGCATGCGGGTTCCGGGCGCGCGATCTGCCTCCACTGCTCCGACCAGGGCCGGTCGACAGGGTTTGAATTCCGGATGATTTGATCCCGCGGCAGATCGGTGACTGCCCGCGTTTGTGAAGTTATCGTTGCGACATGGCCGACGCGAGCACGCTCCCTGATCACGGCCTTTTGCCCGGTAGAACGCTCGTTTGTCATCGCCACAATCCGGTTGCCTTCGGGCGGATCGCGAAGAAGCACGATACATCGTCTCCGGCATCCTTGGCCGGATCGCTCCCGACGTGCCTGTCAAGTTTTCCTGCTGGCTGCCGATATCTGTACGGTGGCCCCGAAATTTCGACCGGTTGCCGTGCGCGCCGGCTGCACTTGAACTGCAAGAATGAACAACAACCTTAGTCGCCACATGACGCCTTTGCTGGTACTCGCCAGCGTGAGCGCATGTCCCGGGAATCCGACGCTGCAATCTTCAGCCGGCAAGGCGATGTCGCAGTGAGCGCACCCGTTAACCGCCCGGCGATGTGCCGCATCGTCACGTCATTTCTGCTGGCGACGGCAGCCATGTCGCCGGTTGTCGTCAGCGCGATGCCGGCGACTCTTTCCCCGCTTGCGCAATCAACTCGGGCGAAGGACACGCTCAAGGTCCGCGCACCGTTCAGCAACCCGACAACGGCTTGCGTGCTGTTCGACTCCTACGTGTCGTGGACGATGTCGCCACTGGCGAAACCAGCCGACATACGTTCGACGTGCGCATCGGAGGCTGCGGCCGGCAACGTCGATGCGGGGGCGATTTACGGGCAAATGCAGTTTGTCGGCTACGGCGCGGCGCCCGACACGCCAAAAGGCATCGCGACGCTCGAACGTGCTGCGCTGGACGGCTCGCGGCTCGCGCAACGCGTGCTCGGCACGTTCTACCGCACGGGCAATCTCGTGCCGCAGGATTACGCGGCGGCGCGTCGCTGGCTCAGGCAGGCTTCGGACGGCGGGGACGGGTTTGCCGCCGATACGCTCGGCCTGATGACATACAACGGCGAGGGCGCCCCCGCCGACCAGGCTGCCGCGTACGCGCTGTTCGCGCGCGCCGGCGAGTATGGCGACCCGCATGGCGCGACCAACGCAGGTCGCATGATGATGGCCGGGCAGGGCGTGCCGCGTGACGTCGCGGGCGGCGTGACGTGGCTGGTGCGCGGCGCGACTGGCGGAGATGCCGATGCGGAATTTGCGCTCGGCCTCGCGCTGCTGCAGGGCAATGGCGTGAAGGAGGACATCTCCAAAGGCGCTGCCTGGATGCAGGCGGCAGCGGCCCAGCATCAGTTGAATGCGGAAGCGGCGCTCGGCGACCTGTATCTGGGTGGAATGGGTGTCGCGCGCAACGAAAAGCGCGGGTTCGTGCTGATCTACGGCGCCGCACGACGAGGGCTGACCTACGCGCAGCGTCGTCTCGGCGACCTCTACGCCAGCGGCGCCGGCGTCGCGCGTAACGATGAGCTCGCACGGGTGTGGTATCGCAAGGCCGCGCTCGAAGGCGACGCCTACGCGCAGTTCGGTCTCGCAACCGTGTATCGCGATGGCCGCGGTGGCCCCGTCGATTTCGATGCCGCAATCGGCTGGATGCGTGGCGCTGCCAATGCAGGTTTAGCCAGTGCGCAGAACGATCTCGGTGCGATGCTTCAACACGGTCAGGGTGAGCCGCGCAACGTCGTCGCGGCGAAGCAGTGGTATGACAAGGCCGCCGCGCAAGGGCTCGGGATCGCATATTTCAATCTTGCATCGCTTGCGTTCAGCGGCGAGGGTGTACCGCGCGACCACGCCGCGGCCTACCGTCTCGCGCTAACCGGCGCCGAGCGCGGCAATGCGCAGGCTGCATCGATGGTGGGCACGCTGCTCTTCGACGGCGACGGAGTAGCCGTCGACAAGGCGAAGGCGCTGGCCTGGTATCGCAAGGCGGCTGATCTCGGCAGCGTCGACGCTGCACGCGCGGCCGGCTGGCAATACCTGAACGGTGTCGGCACCCCGCGCGATGAAACGGCCGGTGAGAACTATCTCGATCGCGCCGCTCGCGCCGGGGACGCGAAGGCGCAGGTTCTGCTCGCGCTGCAACTGCTGCACCGCAAGCCGGCGGCCGACAGCGGCGCCGCAAAGGACTGGCTCGTCAAGGCGGTCGCGCAAAAATTCGGCCCGGCCTACTCGGCGCTCGGCAGCGCCTACTGGGACGGCAACGGGCTCGCGCGCGATCCCGCCACCGCTGTCAACTGGTTCAGGCGCGGAGCCGAATCGAGCGATCCGACTTCACAGCGCGCGCTGTGCGCGGCTTACTGGTCAGGCGTCGGTGTTGCGCGTGATGTCGAGGCCGCGCGAGGCTGGTGTACCGCCGCCGCGCGTAACGGCGACCTGATGTCGATGCAATCGCTCGCGATGGACCGGCCGCATGACGAAACCAGCGCGCGGCAACGCGCGTACTGGCTGTGGCGTCTTGCCAGCCGCGACGACGCGAAGTACCAGTCGATGCTCGGCGATGCGTACGATATGGGCGAGGGCGTGAGTCCCGATTACGGCGTGGCGATGTACTGGTTCCGCCGCGCGGCAGGGCAAGGCGATGTGTCGGCACAGGCGTCGCTGGCGTGGCATCTGTTCACCGGGCTCGGCGCCGGGCGCGACGACCGGCAGGCGTTTCAATGGGCGGTGAAAGCGGGCGCGCAGAGCGTCGCAGCCGAACACATGCTGGGCGATGCTTACCTCTCGGGCCGTGGCGTCGAACGTAATGTGAAGACGGCCCGCGTGTGGCTCGAAAAGGCCGCAGCGGATGGGTCGGCCGGTGCGGCGAGCAGAGTGGCGCTGCTGTACGAAACTGGCGTCGCAGTTGCGCGCGACGATGCGCAGGCGCTCAACTGGCACAGGAAAGCGGCGGCCATGGGGTCCGATGTGTCGGAGATCGCGCTTGCGTTAAGAGCGGCCGCCTCGGGCGACACGGATGGCATCAGTGTCAAGGAGACGCGCTGGCTGGTCGACAGTGCAACGAGCAAGTCGGGCAACCAGAACGCCCGCAATAAAAGCGCAGGCGAATATGCCGAAGACGAGTGGGCGGCACTCTCATGCCTGAACGAGGCGCTGCTGGGTGATGTGTTCGAGCAGTATCAGCTCGGCATCCGCTATCTGACGGGCGATGGCATCGTCGAAGACAAGGCGCTCGGTGTGGCGTGGCTAGCGAGGGCTCGCGCGAGCTTTGCTGAAGAACCTGCTTTCCAGGTTTACGCGCAGGCTGTGCAGGTCGTCGAAGCGCGTGCGGTTGCGCGACTCAATGCAGACGAGCGCCAGCGCGAACTATCGCTGGCCTCGCATCTGCTCGCGACTGTGCCGGGTCACATTACCGGCACAGGTTCAGGCGACGTTGTGAATACAGCATCGTCGCGGTCGTCTGCCGAACGACTGAATCCTTGAGCATGGTTGGCATTGGGTAGCCAGCGAGACAACGCGCGGGCTGCCCGATGCATCAGATTCCGAACAAGGTCAGCGATACTGCCGCGCGCGTGATGATCATCAGCAGCACCTGCACGATCACGAACAGCAGGATCGGCGACAGGTCGATACCGCCCAGTTGCGGCACGAAGCGGCGCAGTGGATTCAGGAACGGCGCGGTCAGCTGAAGCAGGATCGGCATTGCCGGTGAGCGCGGATTGAGCCACGACAGTAGCGCCATCAGGATCGTCAACCAGATGATCAGATTGAGCGCCCACTTGATGACGGTCAGGAGGGCGACGATCAGGAGTGTCGGCATCAGGCCGAGCGGATCCACACCCGCGATCCACACCATCAACACCACGTAGACGATCGCCGAGATGAACGCCGCGATGAGGCTTGCCCAGTCGATGTTGCGCGTGCCTGGAATGATCCGCCGCAACGGCAGCACGATCCAGTTGGTTGCGTGCAACACGGCGTTCGACACCGGGTTGTACGGCGGCAGGCGCACGACCTGCAGCCACGCGCGCAGCAGGAGTGCGGCGCCGAACAGGGTGAAAATCGTATTGAGCAGAAAACGGGCGATATCGCCGAACATCTTTTGTCCTTTCCTTCCTGGGGTGTTCACGGCGGCCAGCGGATTGCCCGGCCGACGTCGTCAAGGGTGTGGGTTACTGCCATTCCACCGGCGATGCGCAAGCGTACGCCTGTTCCGTCAGACGTTCACCTTGATCTCGCTGATCAGGATCTTGCCGTTGCCGCCGTCGGTGTAGTTGGGAATGTCGGCCAGGAGTTCGTCGCTGGCCGGCTTGAAGACTTCGTAGAAAGCGTCGACGGAATCGAACAGAAAGTGACCGGCTGCGACATAGGGCGGCGGCGTGCCCGGCGGTCCGGCGTTCAGGCCGACATCGACGGACCATCCCTTCAGCGACGCGCCGAACAGTTCGGCGGCGCGCGGCATGTGCGTGCCGCAGTAATAGTCCACATCGAAACGGCCATTTTCTCGATACGGATAGAGGATGCTGACCTTGATCATTGTGTGTTCCCGTCGTTTGGTCCCGGCGCGTGGGCGGGGCGTGCTGCTGCTCGCGCCGGTCGTCACATTATCACGGGTTACTTGACGCTTGCACCTGCCTGTATCTGATTCAGCGAACGGCTGAGCGAATCTTCGACGGCGGCATCGATAGCGTCGATGGCAGCGGGCGGTTGCGCCCGCCGGCGGGCCAGCGCGACCGCGCGGCGCGTCATCAGCGCGTAAAGCGCCGCATGGTCGCCGCCGAAGCCTTCAAGCAGCGCCAGCTGCTTCTCGACGACACCCGTATCGCCGCGCGACACCGGGCCTGCGAGCGCGTTGGGCAAGCCCTTGTCGCGTGCGGTTTCGATCGTGCCGGCCAGCATCGGCAGCACGGCGCGCAATGCGTCGTCTTCATCGAAGCCGAGCGTGCGCCAGAGCGCGACACATTCCGCGAGTCCGCACAGCGCAAAGCTCGCGGCATAGTGCGCGGCGGCGTGATAGAGCATGCGCCCGCCAGGCGGAATCGCCAGCGGATGGCAACCCAGCGCGCCGGCCAGCGCAACCAGGTGTTCCTTGAGGGCGCCGTCTGCTTCGATCGAAACGGAACAGCCGGCGATGCGCTCCAGGTCAGCGAGACTTCCGCCGAACAGGTAAAGTGGGTGAAAACCGCCGGTTGCGATGCCCTGGTCGCGTGCCGGATCGAGCAGTTCGACCGGCGATGCACCGCTGCAATGCACCAGCGCCCAGGCGCCGGTTCGTGACTCCGCCGTTTCTGACGCTGCGGGCGCAAAGCGCAAACTGTGGGCTGTCGTACCGATACTGTCATCGGGAACGGCTAAAAAGACGATATCGGCCGCGTCGACCACCTGTTGTGGATCGTCGTACGCGGTGCAGTGCCCGAACTGAGTGGCGAGCGCCTGCGCGGATGCGTGCGAGCGGCTTGCGATCGCCGTGACCGGATAGCCGGCGCGCGAAAAGCCGTGCGCAAGGCAATGCGCAAGCCGGCCCGCGCCGACGAAGCCGAGACGCGGCAGTGAGGACAGAGACATGTTTTCTGCTCCAGACAGAACAATCGCGGAATCAGGAGTATCGCGCATCATTATTGCAACGCGTGGTATGGGTGGCTTCTCTGGCGGCCCTCTGAACCCGCCTGGGCTGCCAACCATATTCTTCAGATCAGTTTGCGGATGATATGGCGAACCCGCGTCGGTATCTTTGGGGGGATTGCCGTCAGGTCCGAAAACTGCTCACAATGAATCCGCACGATTGTGTTTTGGCAGTCACCGTTGTTGTCTTTCTCTGTCGCGCAGTCAGATTCGGGAGGTATACGATGAGCATCTTTTCTTACCGAAAGCACTTGCGGTTCCTGACACATTCACAGCGCCGTCGTTGGTGGGATCAAAAAAAGCGGCTCACACCACGCGTACAGATCAGCGGCGCATACGTGCCGCCAAGCGTTACACGGGAATTTACTTATGTGAAGGTCGGCTGATATTCCGCTGACCATACCGGATGCCCGGCGCTACCGCGCCGGGCATCCGGCGTTTACGGGACCGAAAAGGGTCCGAAAAGCGATGCACGGCAACAACGGAAGCCGCAAGCTTTGCAGCGAATTTGTAATTAAACATTACCGATGTGACGAAAGTCGTTTCCGCGAAACCGGTAAAAATGGCAGGCGCATCGTGTGATGCGATGCGAACCCTTGATTTTCGGCAGCGAAGCAAGCATCTAGCCGTTGAGACGGGCAATAGCAATGCAGAAAGCCGCCGTACGTATTGCAATTTGCAACAAATGCGCGCGGCAACCGTCGCGCAAATTCGATACTCTCAAGTGAGAGGGCATTGCCCGTCATGCGACCCGGCCATCCGGGCCGGGCCGCCAGGAGAACAGAAGTGAAAAAGATCATTCCGTTTATTGCCGCCGCCGCACTCGGCGTGGGGCTGACCTCCGCCGCCGAGGCGCATGTGTCGATCGGCGTCGGCATCGGCATTCCGGCGTACCCTGTGTACGCAGAGCCGCCCGTGGTTTATGCGCCGCCGCCGGTAGTGTATGCGCCGCCGCCAGTCTACTATGCGCCGCCCGTGGTGGTGGGTGGTTACTACGGCGGCTACTATGGTCGTCCTTATTATCGTCACGGCTACTATGGCCGCGGCTACTACGGCCCGGGTTACTGGCGTCGTTGACCGGCCGCCCGTCGTGCATCGTTCGTGATGCATCGGGCGGGTTGCGGTTGAATTCGTTTCGTCATGACGGCGCAGCGCGGGCTTGAAGCCACGCTGCGCCGTTTTTCACTTGTGCGCAGCTTTTGGCGGAGAAGGAAAGGCCGACGCTGGCGCCGCGCTTTCCAAAACATCGTGGAAGCTGGGACAATGATCGTCCGAGCAACCAACTGTGCACTCTTTCGCCGATGCAAGCGCTTCCCGTTCCTGCTTACGATGATGTGGTCGACGCCGCCGCGCGTATCGACGGCATCGCGCACCGCACGCCTGTTCTTACGTCACGCACGGCGGACGAGCGCACTGGCGCGTCTATCTTTTTCAAATGCGAAAACTTCCAGCGCATGGGCGCGTTCAAGTTTCGCGGCGCGTACAACGCGATTTCTCATTTCGACGCGGAGCAGCGCGCGGCCGGTGTGCTGACTTTCTCATCGGGCAATCACGCGCAGGCGATCGCACTGTCGGCGCGCCTCGCCGGCATTCACGCGACGATCATCATGCCGCACGACGCGCCCGCCGCAAAAGTTGCAGCGACAAAGGGCTATGGCGGTGAAGTGATCGTCTATGACCGCTACAAGGAAAACCGTGAAGAGATCGGCCGCCGGCTTGCGGAGGAGCGCGGCATGACCTTGATTCCGCCGTACGACCATCCGCATGTGATGGCGGGGCAGGGCACGGCGGTGAAGGAGTTGATCGAGGAGACCGGCCCGCTCGACATGTTGTTCGTGTGCCTCGGCGGTGGGGGGTTGCTGTCGGGCAGCGCGCTGTCCGCGACGGCGCTGAGTCCCCAATGCCAGATCATCGGCGTCGAGCCGGAAGCCGGTAACGATGGGCAGCAGTCGCTCGCGCGCGGCGAGATCGTGCACATCGAAGTGCCGAAGACGCTCGCCGATGGCGCGGCGACACAGCACCTCGGAAACTACACGTTTGCAGTGATCCAGCGGCTGGTTAAGCAGATCGTGACGGTCAGCGATGCACAACTCGTCGAGGCAATGCGTTTCTTTGCGCAGCGGATGAAGATGGTGGTCGAGCCGACGGGCTGCCTCGCGGCTGCCGCGGTGCTCAACGGGATCGTGCCGGTGGAAGGTAAGCGTGTCGGCGTGGTGATCAGCGGCGGCAACGTCGATCTGGAGCGGCTGGCGGAGTTCCTTCGCTGACAGCGGCGACGCGTGGAGGCCGCGCGCGGCCCCCACGTCGTTCTGCACGGGAAGCGCCGGCGGTTTTTACGTGGCGGCCATGCTGGTTGCGTGCACGATCAGGTCGCGATAACCGTTCACGATCACGCTGTACGAAAAGTACGCGAACAGCAGCGCCGACAAAACGTGACATCCCCGCAGCAGGCCCGTCCCCGCGCGTTTGCGTCCGTGGCTCGCGAGTCCGCAAAGAAACAACGTCCAGACGAGCCCGCCAAAAAAGAATCCGCCGAGAAAGACGGGCGCCGTCGTAACGGTCGTCGCACCTGCTTTCGCGATCAGCGCGCCGCCTACCGCAGCAAACCAGAGAATGGCTGACGGCGACGAGATCGCCAGCAACGTTCCACGCATGAAGCCACGCCACGCGCTCAGGTGAGGCGCGCTCGTATCGGCCTCGCCTTCGACGGGGGGCGCGGAGGCTGGAAAGATCGCTTCGCGCGTCATCTTCCAGGTGAGGAACAGCAGGATTGCCGCGCCGCCTATCCACACGATCCAGCGTATCGACTCGAACTGCAACAGTGCAGCCATGCCCGCGAGCGCGAGCGACGCATAGATCAGATCCCCAAAACACGAGCCCAACCCGAGCCAGAAGCCAGGCTTGAAACCATGCGACAGCGTCAGCGAAATAATCGCGACGTTGACGAGACCAATATCGAGGCACAACGACAGAGACAGAAAAAAACCGTCCGACAACATAGAAAAGGCGTGCATCCCCGCAACTACTCCGTCTGATTTTTTGTTCGCGCATGAGCGGGAGCGCTCGAGGTCCCGCATCGATGACAATATCCAACCAGCGTGCGCGCCGTGACGACCACGCGCACGCTACGTGAGTACGTGACAATCTGCACGCCGATGTTCGTCGGTTACGCCCGGACGGGCTCGATGGGCACCGTGTACACGGGACGCTCTGCTGCCTTCGATTTAAAGGCCGAGTTCGCTCCACAACGTATCGATGCGCTGTTTCACCGCATCATCCATGACGATCGGGCGACCCCATTCGCGATCCGTCTCACCGGGCCATTTATTGGTGGCGTCGAGCCCCATCTTCGAGCCAAGTCCTGCGACCGGCGACGCGAAATCCAGATAGTCGATCGGCGTGCGATCGACGAGCACCGTATCGCGCGACGGATCGATACGCGTGGTGATGGCCCAGATGACTTCCTTCCAGTCGCGGATGTTCACGTCTCCGTCGACGACGACGATGAACTTCGTATACATGAATTGTCGCAGGAAGCTCCACACGCCGAACATCACCCGTTTGGCGTGTCCAGGGTAGCTTTTCTTCATCTGGACGATCGCCATCCGGTAACTGCAGCCTTCGGGCGGCAGATAGAAGTCGGTGATCTCGGTGAACTGTTTCTGTAACAGCGGCACGAACACTTCATTGAGCGCGACGCCGAGTACCGCAGGTTCGTCGGGCGGCTTGCCGGTATAGGTCGAATGGTAGATTGCGTCGCGGCGCATCGTGATCCGCTCGACGGTGAAAACGGGGAACCACTCCTGTTCGTTGTAGTAGCCAGTATGATCGCCGTACGGTCCTTCGAGCGCGTGCTCGTACGCAGCGCTCGCACCCTTCGACGGACGCGGCGGCGCACCCGCCGGCGCGGCTTCCGGCGCGCCGCTTTGCGGATAGATAAAGCCTTCGAGGACGATTTCCGCCCGTGCCGGCACCTGCAGCGTATCGACGCCTGGGGTGATGCACTTTGCCAGTTCCGTGCGGCCGCCGCGCAGCAGGCCCGCGAACTGATATTCGGACAGCGTGTCCGGCACCGGTGTGACGGCGCCAAGAATCGTCGCCGGATCGGCGCCGAGCACGACCGCGACCGGATACGGCTTGCCCGGGTTCTGCAGCGCGAACTCGCGGAAGTCGAGCGCCCCGCCGCGATGCGCGAGCCAGCGCATGATCAGCTTGTTGCGTCCGATCAGTTGCTGACGATAGATGCCGAGGTTCTGGCGCGTCTTGTTCGGGCCGCGCGTGACGGTCAGGCCCCATGTGATCAGCGGGCCGGCGTCGCCGGGCCAGCAGGTTTGGATCGGCAGCTTCGCGAGATCGACGTCGGCGCCTTCCCAGACGATTTCCTGGCAGGGCGGGGCGCTTACCGTCTTCGGCGCCATGTCCCAGACCGCCTTGGCGAGTGAGAACAGCTTGCCGGCGTCCTTGAGGCCCTTGGGCGGCTCCGGCTCCTTCAGGGCGGACAGGAGGCGCCCGACGTCCCGCAGGGACTCCAGCGCGGCGCTATCGCCCTTCTCTGCGCCCGTGTCGATGCCCATGCCAAGGGCGACACGGCGTGGCGTGCCGAACAGGTTGCCGAGCACAGGGAACGCATGGTGCCGTTTGTCCTCGAATAGCAGTGCGGGCCCGCCGGCGCGCAGCACGCGATCGCACAGCTCCGTCATTTCCAGGACAGGCGAGACGTTTTGCGGGATGCGGCGCAGTTCGCCAAGCGTCTCGAGGCGACCGACAAAGTCGCGCAGGTCTTTGTATTTCATCTGGTCCTGATCAAGGCCGCGGCTGGCCGCGAGGTGAAGGCGCGACAGGCAATCGCCGCGCGGGATCGATTGTCGATTTTACCTGCGTTGGCTAACGCACGTTCGAAGGCAAATGTGAGACCGGCCTGAAAGGGCCATAGCGCGCGGTTTTCGACACGCTGAACACTGTTCATAATTACAATTAGTTATAACTTTAACTTTTCATAGTGTTGACGATCTATTAAACCCTGCTAGAATCCGTCCACATTGGTTGCAGGCTTTGCATTTTTTAACCACCACCCCCGGTCTACCGACGCAACGCGTCACCGTTTGTCGATCCCTGCACGGCATTTGACGGTCTTGCCTGTTGTCCTCGCTGGTGCTTTTTGAGCGCCGGTTTTTTTCGTGTGGGAGCCCCGCCCGCGTGCTTTACGAGCATGCCGCCGGACCTTTAATGGCTCCCCGAACGGTATATACCGTTTTCCCGACGCCGCTGTTGCCCTGACCAGAGCGCACGGTGTCTTGATTCTGCGAATGGCTGTACGTCGGCCTGGCCGATGCGTTCGCCGCTTCATGCAAATTGGGAGATCCGAATGAACGCCTGGTTATCGTGGCGTCCCGATGAACGACTCGCGCAGGTTATGCGCGGTGCATTACGTCGCGGGACGCGTATGAGTCATCACCTGTTCAGCATTGTTGGCGGGTTCGCCGTCGTGCTGGCAGTCGCACTGTGGCTGATGCCCACATGGCGCGGCACCCTCGCCGCAAAGCTGATGCCGGTCATTTCTGCCGCCGTGCAGGCAGGTCCCGCGCGTCTGCTGCAAGGCAACCCGCTGCCGTCCTTTGGACCGCCCCCGGGGTTGTCCGATGATTCCCTGTCTTCGAATCAGGCCGTGAGCGTCGATACCGGCAGCAACGGTACGACCGCCAACACCAGCTATGATGGCGCCTTCGACGGCAGCGGCACCGCCGGGCTCGGCGCAGTTGCGTTGAACGGCCTCGATCCGCACACCTTGCCAAGCGTCGGCGCGCTCGCGCGCATGATTCCCACCCAGCGTGTTTCTGCCGATGCCCGCGACGATCGCGTCCTGATTTCGACGCGCGAGCAGGATCTCGTCGCTTCCTATCTGTCGCGCCGCTATCGCGTCGCGCAGGAGCCGGTCGGTGAGCTCGTGAAGGCGGCGTTCGATACCGGTCGCGAAGTGGGTCTCGACCCGCTGCTGCTCCTCGCGGTGATGGCGATCGAATCGGGTTTCAATCCGTACGCTGAGAGCGGCGTCGGCGCGCAAGGCCTGATGCAGGTCATGTCGAAGGTGCATTCCGACAAGTTCGATTACTTTGGTGGCCAGAGCGCCGCCCTCGAGCCGCTCACCAACATCAAGGTCGGCGCGCTCGTGCTGAAGGACTGCATCGCGCGCGGCGGCTCGCTGCCGGGCGGTTTGCGTCTGTATGTCGGTTCGACGTCGCAGGACGACGGCGGTTACGGCGCGAAGGTCATGGCCGAGCGGGGCCGTCTGCGTGACGTGGCGCGCGGCCACAAGGTGCCTATCAACGCGCCGCAGGCTCCGACGACGACTGCGTCGACGACGCCGGCAACGGCTGCGACGAATCCGGTGAAGCGCGTGCAGGTGACGCTCGACGGCGCGCATCCGCTGAGCGCACCGAAGACTGTCGCGGCGCACGACAAGTCGCCGCAGCAGGACGACGCCAGTTCGAACGGACAAAAGCATGCGGCGGAGCCGGAACTGGGCGCGTGAGTTTCAGCGAGCCAACTCGCCAGTACCAGCGGTAAAAGAAAAGGGCACCTTCGGGTGCCCTTTGTCATTCTGTCATTCGCGCACGACGCGCGTTGCGGTAGACGTCGTAGCGCTCAGCGGCCGAAAAGTGTCCGCAATCGCTCGACTGCTTCTTCGAGCTTCGCGTAAGCCGTCGCATAGGACAGGCGGATATAGGTCTGCGGCGCGTGCGTGCCGAAGTCCATCCCCGGCACGAGCACGACGCCGGCATCGTGCAGCATCGCCTTCGTCAGCGCGGCGCTGTTGCCGGCTGCCGGATGCGCGACGTGGGTACAGTCCGCGTAGACGTAGAACGCGCCATCGGGCATCACCGGTACCGAGAAGCCCAGTGACTCAAGGGCCGGCGCGATGAAGTCGCGGCGACGTTTGAACTCGAGACGGCGCCCCTCGTAGATCGCGATCGTGTCCGGTTCGAAGCAGGCGAGAGCGGCGTGCTGCGCCAGCGCGGACGCGCAGATGAACAGGTTCTGCGCGAGCTTCTCGAACGCACTGACCATCGCGGGCGGCACCACCAGCCAGCCGAGCCGCCAGCCGGTCATGTTGAAGTATTTCGAGAAGCTGTTGACCGTGATGACTTCATCGCCGAACGAAAGCGCCGACACGGGCGGAGCGTCATAACTCAGACCCTGATAGATCTCGTCTACGATCGTAAAGCCACCGCGCGCGCGTACGGCGCTCACGATCCGCTTCAGTTCTTCCGGTTCGATCGAGGTGCCGGTGGGGTTCGAAGGCGAAGCCAGCAGCACGCCGCGCGTCCGTTCGTTCCACAGCCGTTCGACATCCGCAGCGGTCAACTGGAAGCGCTCCGCCGGGCCGCTCGGCACGAGCACGGGCTTGCCTTCGGAAGCGGCGACGAAGTGCCGGTTGCAGGGATAGGATGGATCAGGCATCAGCACTTCGTCGTCGCGATCGACGAGCGCCGCGCAGGCGAGCAGTAACGCCGCCGAAGCACCAGCCGTCACGACGATGCGCGCCGGGTCGACCGTGATGCCGTATACCTGCTGGTAGTGCGCCGCAATCGCTTCACGCAGTGCCGGCAGGCCGAGGGCGTTCGTGTACTGCGTGACGCCCCGGCGCAGCGCATGCGTGGCCGCCTCGATGACGGGCTCCGGTGCCGTGAAATCGGGCTCGCCGATCCCCATGTGGATAATGTCGCGCCCCTGGCGCTCCAGCACGGCGGCTTCCTTGGCCAGTTCCATCACGTAAAACGGCTGGATGGCGTCGACGCGTGCGGCGAGCCGTACCAGAGGGTCAGTCACGGTGTTCATACAGATGATTCCAGTTTCTCGAGGACGGCCCGAGCCGGGCGGTGCCGGACCTTGCCGGCCTCACGTCCACATCCAGCGCGGTGACCCAGCCACCGCCGCGGCGGATCAGCGCTTGCGGGCCGCCTGCGTTTCGGCCGCGCGCAGTTGCACCGACAGCTTGTCCAGCACGCCGTTCACGTATTTGTATCCATCTGCGCCGCCGAAAGTCTTGGCGAGTTCGACGGCCTCGTTGATCACAACGCGGTACGGAATGTCGATGTGATTCTTCAGTTCGAACGCAGCAACGAGCAGCACCGCGCGTTCAACCGGCGAGAGCTGGTCGATCGGGCGGTCGAGGCACGGCGTCAGGTCAGCCGACAGCGCTTCGGAATCGCGGATCACGCCGTGCAGCAATGCGTCCAGATGTTCGTGGTCGGCCTTGTCGAAGCCCTGTGCGCCGCGCAGCTGCGCGTCGATTTCACCGGCGGGCGCACCCGACAGCAGCCACTGATACAGACCTTGCGTGGCCAGTTCGCGGGAACGTCTGCGAGCGCTCTTCATGCCCGTTCCTCTTCGTCTTCCTCGTCTTCATCTTCGTCGTCGTCATCGCCGTCGAGCTGTTCCAGCGCGACCGCGAGATTCGCCATCTCGACCGCCACACGAGCTGCGTCGCGACCCTTTTCGGTCATGCGCGCGACGGCCTGTTCGTCGGTTTCCGTGGTGAGCACGGCGTTCGCGATCGGCACACCGAAGTCGAGCGTGATGCGCGTAATGCCCGCACCGCTTTCGTTCGATACGAGCTCGAAGTGGTACGTTTCGCCGCGGATCACCGCGCCGAGCGCGATCAGCGCGTCGAACTGGCCGCTTTCGGCGAGCTTTTGCAGCGCAAGCGGAATTTCCAGTGCGCCCGGCACAGTGACGAGCAGGACATCTTCGCCGGTCACGCCGAGGCGTTCGAGTTCTTCGATGCAGGCGTCGGCGAGGCCGTTGCAGACGGGTTCGTTAAAGCGCGACTGGACGATGCCGATGCGTAGGCCGTCACCGTCGAGATTCGGTTGGTATTGTCCGATTTCCATATGTGATCCGTAGTGTTTGGGAGGGGCGCGGGTGAGCGGTGAGTATCCGGGTGATCAGCCTTGCGTTTGCGCGGAGCCAGGCGGGCAGTTCGCCGACTTGCTGCCGGGCATCGGCACGAAGCCCGTAACCTCGAGCCCGTAGCCCGACATGGTGCCCAGCTTGCGCGGGTTCGACAGAACCTGCATCTTGCCGACACCCAGTTCGCGCAGGATCTGCGCGCCGATGCCGTAGGTCTTGAAATCGACCGGACGACGCTTCAGCGCTTCGGCGCGCTCTTTCTCGTCGAAGGCCTTGAACACGTCGATCAGGTGGTCTTTCGTGTCGCCGCAATTCAGCAGTACGACCACGCCGAGATCGCGCTCGGCGATTTCTTTCATCGCGGCGTCCAGCGTCCACGAGTGCGTCGAGGCGCCGACTTCCAGCAGGTCCAGCACCGAAAGCGGTTCGTGCACACGCACGGGCGTATCGCGCTCCGGCGTGGGGGTGCCGCGGACCAGCGCGATATGCGGCGAGCCGCTTGGCTGGTCGAGGTACATGACGGCGCGGAAGGGGCCGTGAGCGGTCTGCATTGTGCGTTCGCAAATGCGCTCGACGATCGATTCGGTGCGGCTGCGGTAGTGGATCAGGTCGGCGATCGTGCCTACCTTCAGGCCGTGTTCCTGAGCGAATTCGATCAGGTCGGGCAGGCGCGCCATCGTGCCGTCGTCCTTGATGACTTCGCAAATCACCGCGGCCGGCGTGAGACCCGCGAGCGCTGTGAGATCGCAGCCGGCCTCCGTGTGGCCGGCGCGCACCAGCACGCCGCCGGGTTGGGCCATGATCGGGAAGACGTGGCCCGGCTGGACGATATGCTCCGCGCGCGCGTCGTGCGCAACGGCGGTGGCGATGGTGCGGGCGCGATCCGCTGCGGAAATGCCGGTGGTCACGCCCTCGGCCGCCTCGATGCTGACGGTGAACGCCGTGCCGTACTGCGTGCCGTTGCGGTACGTCATGAGCGGCAGGTTGAGCTGCTTGCAGCGCTCCTGCGTAAGCGTCAGGCAGATCAGGCCACGGCCGTAGCGGGCCATGAAATTGATCGCTTCCGGCGTGACGAATTCGGCGGCGATCACCAGGTCGCCCTCGTTTTCGCGGTCTTCTTCGTCGACGAGTATCACCATCCGGCCGGCTTTCAGTTCGGCGATGATCTCAAGTGTGGAGGCGAGCGTCATGTTGGCGAGAATGTCGGGAAAGCGCGTATTTTACGCCACGCGGACGGGCGCGTCGCCACTGGCCGGACGGCATAGCCCGTTCGGCCAGTAGCGGCGGATGCAGGGCGACGCGTAAGCTGTCCGACAAGAAGTGCCGGCCAGCCGCGGTGTCGCGCGAAAACCCGCGGCACGGAGTGCCTCGCAGCCGTTATTTCGGCGCGTTCATCATCCGTTCGACGTACCGCGCGATCAGGTCGATTTCCAGGTTGACCTGGCTGCCTGATTTGAGGTTCTTGAGCGTCGTGACCTGAACCGTATGCGGAATCAGGTTGATCGAAAATTCGCTGCCGCCGTCCACGTCCTTGACCGAATTGACGGTCAGGCTCACGCCGTTGACGGTGATCGAGCCTTTGTAGGCAAGATAGCGGCCGATCTCACGCGGGGCCAGCACGCGCAGTTCGTGCGATTCGCCGACCGGCGCGAAATGCGTAACCGTGCCCAGACCGTCGACGTGACCGGAGACGATATGTCCACCCAGCCGGTCATGTGCGCGCAGTGCCTTTTCGAGGTTGACTTCGCCGGTTTGACCGAGGCCCGCCGTGCAGTTCAGGCTCTCGCGCGAGACGTCGACGTCGAACGTGTGCGCGGTCTTTTCGATGACCGTCATGCACGCGCCCTGAACGGTGATGCTGTCGCCGAGCTGGACGTCCTCGAGGTCGAGGCTTCCGGCGTCGATCGACAGACGTACGCCCGCATCGCCTGCATTGCCGAGCGGCGTGACTGATTCGATGCGGCCGACCGCCGCGACGATTCCTGTAAACATCGTGCTGGTTCCTTGTTCAGTGCGAAGGTTCATGCGGCACGAGCCGCGCGAGAATCCGCAGGTCGTCGCCGATCCGGTCGACCGTATGAAATTGCAGCTGCACACGGCCGCTGAGCGAGGCCGGAGCAACGAGATTGAACATGCTCATCGAGTCCACGCCAAGCAGGCTCGGTGCAAGGTAGACGAGCAGTTCGTCGACGCAGCCCTCGCGCAGCAGCGAGCCGTTCAGCTTGTAGCCCGCTTCGATGTGCAATTCGTTGACGCCCCGCTCGCCAAGCACTTTCAGCATGGCCGGCAGATCGACCTTGCCGCTGGCATTCGCGAGCTGAACGATTTCTGCGCCGCGGTCGCGCAGCGCCGCGGCGCGCTCGGCGTGACGTTCGTCGAGATTGCCGCAGAAGATCAGCGTCGGCGCGCCGGCGAGGATCTGTGCTTCCAGCGGCACGTCGAGCTGGCTGTCGATCAGCACGCGTTTGGGTTGGCGTGGCGTATCGACAGCGCGCACGGTCATGCGTGGATTGTCTTCCTTGACGGTGCCGATGCCGGTCAGAATCGCCGACGCACGGGCGCGCCATGCATGGCCGTCGGCGCGCGCGGCCTCGCCGGTGATCCACTGGCTTTCGCCCGAGGGCAGGCCGGTGCGCCCGTCGAGCGATGCCGCGACCTTCATCCGCACCCACGGGCGGCCGCGCGTCATGCGTGACACGAAGCCGATGTTCAGTTCGCGCGCTTCATTGGCGAGCAGCCCGCAGCGCACCTCGATGTCAGCATCGCGCAGCATCGTGAGACCGCGTCCGGACACCTGCGGATTCGGGTCCTCCATCGCGGCGATCACGCGCTCGACCTGCGCGTCGATCAACGCGTGCGCGCACGGCGGCGTGCGGCCGAAGTGGCTGCATGGCTCGAGCGTGACGTAAGCAGTCGCGCCGCGCGAATCGTGGCCGCGCGAGCGCGCGTCCTTCAGCGCGCGTATTTCGGCATGGTCCTGGCCTGCCGGCTGGGTGAAGCCTTCGCCGATTACTTCGCCGTTCTTCACCAGCACACAGCCGACGCGCGGGTTCGGGTCGGTCGTGTACATGCCGCGCTTCGCAAGGGCGAGCGCGCGTTCCATATGGATGAAATCGGTTTGCGAGAACATCGGCGTCGTGTCGGTTTCAGGTCGGACCAGGTTCAGGCAGCGAGCGCAGCAAAGGCACTGCGCGCGGCGGCGAGGGTTTCGTCGATGATCGCGTCGTCGTGGGCGATCGACACAAAGCCCGCTTCGTAGGCCGATGGTGCGAAGTACACGCCTGCGTCGAGCATCCTGTGGAAGAACGCGTTGAAACGCGGCACGTCGCTCTTCGTGACCTGCGCAAAGCTCGCGGGGATCGCATCGGTGAAATACAGGCCGAACATGCCGCCAAGCGAATCCGCCGCGAACGGCACCTTCGCTTCGCGGGCCGTGTCGGCGAGGCCCTTCACGAGGCGCGCCGTCTGCGCGCTGAGCCGGTCGTAGAAGCCGGGCGCCTGGATCAGCTGCAGCGTCTTCAGACCTGCCGCGACCGCGATCGGATTGCCCGACAGTGTGCCCGCCTGATACACGCCGCCAAGCGGCGCGAGGTGAGCCATGATGTCGCGGCGGCCGCCGAATGCGGCAGCCGGCATGCCGCCGCCGATCACCTTGCCGAGGCACGTCAGGTCCGGCGTGATGCCGTATACCTGCTGCGCGCCGCCGAGGGCGACACGGAAGCCGCACATCACTTCGTCGAAGATCAGCACGGCGCCGTATTGGGTACACAGGCGGCGCAGCGCGGACAGGAATTCAGGCGTTGCGCGCACGAGGTTCATGTTGCCCGCGACCGGCTCGACGATCACCGAAGCGATCTCGTTGCCGAACGCCTTGAACGCTTCTTCGAGTTCCGCGACGTTGTTGTATTCGAGAACGGTAGTGTGCTTCGCGATATCGGCCGGCACGCCCGCCGACGTCGGATTGCCGAACGTCAGGAGACCCGAGCCGGCCTTCACGAGCAGGCTGTCCGCATGGCCGTGATAGCAGCCTTCGAACTTGACGATGCGGCTGCGGTTGGTAAAGCCGCGGGCGAGGCGCAGTGCGCTCATCGTCGCTTCCGTGCCGCTCGATACCATGCGGACCTGTTCGATCGACGGCACCAGCTTGCAGATTTCCTCGGCGATTTCGACTTCGGATTCCGTCGGCGCGCCGAACGAGAAGCCGTTCACGAGCGCGCGCTGGACCGCTTCGAGCACTTCCGGATGCACATGGCCGACGATCATCGGTCCCCAGGAGCCGATGTAATCGATGTAGCGCTTGCCGTCGGCGTCCCAGAAGTACGCGCCCTCTGCGCGTTCGATGAAGCGCGGCGTGCCGCCGACCGAACGGAAGGCGCGCACGGGCGAATTGACGCCGCCCGGGATGGTGAGCTGGGCGCGTTCGAAGAGAGCTTCGTTCCTGGAATTGCTGGACATGGACTTTGGACCTGCCTGTTGTGATCTGCCTGATCGGAAAGCACAGAAGCGCGCGATGCCAGAAGCGGCGGGCGGCTTGTCCGCCGGTCGCACGCATTGCGGCGGCTGGATGGATATCTGAAATTGTACCGGAGTCGCGCGTGCGAAGGCTGCGAGCCTGACGAGACGGGTGGTGCGGGTGATTGCTGCCGCAGATCCGCCGTCAGGACGTAGTGAGGCCGGCTTTGGTCGATCTCGTCGGGCCGGCCGGAAGGGCTGGCTGCGGGCGCGGGCGCCTGCCGGTCAGCTCGGCCCAGCGTTTTTCGAGCGCGCCTTCCGCGATCGGCTTGATCGAGGTGCCTGAGCTCTGCGCATCCCACGTCTGGACCGAGAAAGGGTGCGCGCGGAGCCCTTCGCGCGGGATTACCACGCCCTCGTGGGCATCGGCGAGCCAGTCGTACACAAAGTCGATGCACAGCCGGTAGCCGCGCTTTGTCGCCGGATCACGGACTTCGTATGGGGCCCGCATGACGTAACCGGAGCCGAAGATGCCCCTCGGCTCCTGCGCCACCCGGTGCAGGAACACGCGGTCGCCGGGCAGGATGCTGCGCGCGAAGCCGCAGCCCCAGACGTCGGTCACCGCCTCGCCGGCGGCCACGCGCTTCGCCACGTCAGGCAGTTCGGGCCACGGCCATTTCTTGGGGCTCCAGATCAGCAGGAAGGCAGTCATTGCGGGTTCAGGAATCGCGGACGGTGCAGCGAAACGTAGCAGAAAAGCTGCGCAAGCGAGCGGCCAACACGGCAGTTTATCCGGGCGGTATACACCGTAAAGGCGGCAAATGCAGCGGACCGACGCCGGGAGTCCCCTTGCGGGGAACGATCACTGCCGTCTGTCCGGACGTCGCGTACAATTGGGGCGCTGTCATCGCTGTTGTTTCTCATGGTTCGCCATCTGTGCGGTCGAGCCGCTTCTTTCGGATTCCCATGTCTCACGTCGTCAGACGCCGGCCCGATGGCCGGCTGATTCTGTTGCTCGGTGCGCTTGCCGCATGTGGGCCGATCTCCATCGACATGTATCTGCCGAGCCTGCCGTCGATCGCCCAGGCGTTCTCGGTGGCGGCGGGCGCGGCGCAGTCGACGCTGACGAGCTTCATGTTCGGCTTTTCGATCGGCATGCTGCTGTACGGCCCGTTGTCGGATTCGTTCGGCCGGCGGCCGGTGCTGCTCGGCGGGATCGTGATGTACGTGCTTGCCAGCGTCGCGTGCGCGCTGTCGTTCTCGATCGGCTCGCTGATGTTGTTTCGCTTCGTGCAGGCGCTGGGCGCGGGCGCGGCTTCAGTGCTCGCGCGCGCGATCGCCCGCGATGCCCACGAGCCGACCGATGCCGCCCGCGTGCTGTCGATGCTGGCAATCGTGACGTCGATCGGGCCATTGCTTGCGCCGCTGATCGGTGGCCAGTTGCTCCTCCTGGGCGGCTGGCGTGCCGTATTCGTGACGCTGACGATCTTCGGCGCCGTCTGCGCTGTGACCGCATTCCTGCGCGTGCCGGAAACCTGGCCGCGTGAAAAACGCGCGAGCTCGGCGGTGCTGCAATCGTTCGCGGCGTACGGCAAGCTGCTGCGCGATCCGGTTGCGTGGGGGCACATGCTGTGCGGCGGCATGGCGTTCGCGTCGATGTTCGCGTACATCACGGCAACGCCGTTCGTGTACATCGAGTATTTCCATGTGTCGGCGCAGCACTATGGGTTTCTGTTCGGCCTGAACATCATCGGCATCATGTCAGGTAACTTCCTGAACACCCGGTTTGTCGGCCGGCTCGGCCCGCTGCCGATCATCTCGTTTGCCGCGGCGATCAGCACCGTGGCGTCGCTGTTCGTGGCGCTCGTTTGCCTGACGGGGTGGGGCGGCTTGTGGTCGATCGTTGCGGGGCTGTTCTTCGTGGTCGGCGTGGTGGGTGTGCTGGCAGCCAACTGCACGACCGAGTTGATGCACCGCTATCCGCGCAACGCCGGCGCGGCGGCGGCCGTGTTCGGCGCGATGCAGCTAGCGCTCGGCGCGGTTGCGAGCGTCGCGGTCGGACTCTGGCAGGGCGGGACGCCGAAGGGCATGGGCGCGACGATCGGCGTCGCGGGGCTGCTCTGTTACGTAGGGCGGTGTCTCGTCATCCGCTGGCATGGGCGGCCGTTGCCCGGCGTGCGGGTGAGCCAAAACTAGCGGTTCGCGGCGCACCGCAAGGTCTCGAGCAATGGCCGGAGAATGATGGTGTCCTCGCCCGTGGCGGGCACTCGCAGAACCATGAGACAGCAGTAAAAAAGCGCCGCGGCCTTCATCAGGCCGGGCGCTTTTTTACTGCAGGAAGCCCCGCGGAAAAACCCGCTCACTCCTTCGCCGAAGATGCCGCCCCGTGGCTTAGCCAGTCGAGCACCGCGGTGGTATCGTCGTCGGCGCCCTCGCGTACTTTCGTGACGGCTTCGCTGACTTCGGCATCCGGCATCGCGCGCCGGATTGCCACGCCGACCGCGAGTATGTCGATCATCACCAGATGCAGGATGCGCGAAATCATCGACAGCTGCGATTCGCGAATCTCGATGTGATCGGTTTCCAGCGCGACAGTCGCGCGTTTCGCGAGCGGCGTATTGCTCGACGTGATCGCGATCACCTGCGCCCCCGCCTGCATCGCGACTTCGAGCACGCGCAGCAACTCGGGCGCGCGGCCCGATTTCGACACGGCCACGATCACATCGCCCTTGCCGAGCAAGGCGGCCGATGCGGCCTGCATGTACAGATCGCCGTAGGCAATCGTTGGGATGCCGAAGCGGAAGAACTTGTAGTGTGCGTCCTGCGCGACGATGTTCGAATTGCCAAGCCCGTAGAACTCGATCCGCCGTGCGCCATTCAACAGATCGATGGCGCGCTCGACATGCTCGAAGTTCAGATGCTCGCGCAACTGCAGGATCGCCGAGATCGTGTTGTCGAGCACCTTCGCGCCGAAGTCGGTCGCGGTGTCGCCCAGATGCACCTGGCTGTGGCTGACCGGAATCGTGCCGGTCAGGCCCGTCGCAAGTTTCAGCTTGAAATCGGACAGACCCTGGCAGCCGAGCGAGCGGCAAAAGCGGATCACCGTCGGCTGGCTCACATCGGCCTTGCGCGCGATATCGACGATCGGATCGTTGATGATCGAGCGCGGATGATTCAGCGCGAGATCGGCGACGCGCCTTTCAGCAGGCGTGAGCGCATCGCGCATCTGACGGATGCGCTCGAACACGGCCGACGAACTGCCGCCGGCGCGATTCGAAAGCTGCTCGGCAAGAATCGCCGACACGCCGAGAAACGCCGGATACTGCGCGGTAATCACATACGTGGGCACGTTCGACAGATACGCTTCGAAGCGGCCCTTCGCCTCGAAGCGCTTGCGGAACGACGAGCGCGCGAACAGGTCGCCCAGCCGCGGCACGACGCCGCCGCCGATATAGATGCCGCCGAGCGAGCCGAGCGTCACCGCGATGTTGCCCGCGAAGGTGCCGAGAATGCCGCAGAAGCAGTCGACCGTTTCAGCGGCGAGCGGCTCGCCCTCGAGCGCGCGCTTGACGACCTCGGACGTATCGACCGATGCCGCCACGCGCTTCTTGTCCCGTGCCGCGAGAGCGCGATAGATCAGTTCGAGACCGGGGCCTGCCGCCACACGTTCGAACGATACATGCGACCACTTCTTGCGCGCGTACTGCATCACGATGTCTTCGCGTTCGTCGGACGGCGCGAACGTGGAGTGACCGCCTTCGCTGCCGAGCGCGATCCAGCGGTCGTCGGCGGGGATGAGGCCCGACACGCCGAGACCCGTGCCCGGACCGAGCAGGCCGATCACGCTGTTCGGCCGGCGCTGGCCGCCCCCTACCTGCACGCGCTGCGAGTCCGTGAGTCCCGGCAATGCCATCGCAAGCGCGGTGAAGTCGTTGACGACCAGCAGCGTGTCGAAGCCGAGTGCGCGGCGCGTCGCTTCGATCGAAAAGGTCCAGTCGTGATTGGTCATGCTGACCTGATCGCCGTCGACCGGATTCGCAATCGCAATGGCTGCGTGATTCACGCGGCCGATCTTCGTGTCCTTCAGGTACTTCTTGATGACTTCGGCGACGCCGGGATAGTCGGCGCACGGGTACACCAGCACGTTGGCGATTTCGCCCGGGCCCGTCTCGAGGGCGAAGCGCGCATTCGTACCACCGATGTCGGCGAGAAGCCTCGGTCCATCGGCGTGCTGGCCCGCGCCCGGGACAGACTTAGTTTGCACACCAGTAGACATCGAGTCTCACTCCCTTGTCGTTTGCCAACTTCGAGATGGCATTTTTTTGTGGCGCAGCCGCTGCCTCTTGCAGCACGTCGAGCTTGCGCGGTCCGGCGATCAGCAGATACAGATGCCCCACCTGTTGCAACGCGGAAAGCGACCAGCTCACACGCGCATGCGGCGCGTTGCCCGGGTGCACGGCAACGAAGCGCTCTGGCGTGGTGATCGCGTGATCCCACTCGGGCGCGTCCGCGAAGATCGATGCCGTATGACCGTCTTCGCCCATGCCGAGCACCGCGACGTCCGGCACGCGGCGCAACGGGTCGGCGTTGAGCAGCGCGATGTGAGCGTCGAGTTGCTGCGTCGTATCGACGAGCGGCCAGAAGGCGGCATCGCGCGCGGCGTGCTGAAGCAGTGTTTCGTGGGCGAGGCGCGCATTGCTGGCGTTGTCCGTTTCCGGCACCCAGCGGTCGTCGACCAGCGTCACGTCGATGTGCGCCCAGTCGAAAGGTTGAGTCGACAACGTCTGCAGGAACGGGCGCGGACTGGTGCCGCCGGACACTGCAAGCGTCGCGCGGCGCGCGCCGGTCTGGGACGCGGTCGCCGGTGCGGCAAGCGACGCATGTAACGCGTCACCCACCGCTTTCGCCAGCGCGTCGGATTGGGCGCGCGGGTCGTCGAAAGCGTGAAGCTCGATCACTTCTCCTCCATGCTGCTTTCTTGTTGGTCTACGGGTGTACGTCGACCGTTTCCCGCCGCGGCCTTCAGGCAATCACCTCATGCCGTCACTTCAGGCTTGTGCGCTGCGGGGCTGCTGCAGGTCCGGTTCAACCCGCTTCAATATTTCACCAATGCGGCGTCGCGCCAGGCGAGGTCGTGCGAAAGCCGTACGCGCCCTCGCCGTTACCGCGACGTCAGTTCTCTTCTTCCAGCCAGCAGGTGCCATGCTGCGCGAGCATCGCACTCGCTGCCGCCGGCCCCCAGGTGCCCGCCGCATACGGCTTCGGCGGTTTGTGCGAACTACTCCACTCATTCAGGATCGGCTCGACCCAGCGCCATGCGGCTTCCTGTTCGTCACGTCGCACGAAGAGCGCGAGGCGGCCGTTGATCACGTCGAGCAACAGACGCTGATACGCCTCCATCTGGCCTTCGCGGAAGAACCGGTCGAACGCGAGATCGAGGTGGACGCTTGCCAGGTTCATGCCTTCGCCGGGCTGCTTGGCAAGGCAATACAGACGAATCGTCTCGTTCGGCTGCAGACGGATGACAAGACGGTTCGCACCTGGACGGAGGGCCGTTGGTCCGAGCGCCGAATGCGGCACCGGACGGAAATTGACGACGATCTCCGCCACGCGATCCGCGAGCCGCTTGCCGGTGCGCAGAAAAAACGGCACGCCGGACCAGCGCCAGTTCTCGATTTCCACCTTCAGCGCGACGAAGGTTTCCGTCGTGCTTTCCGGCTTGACGCCAGGTTCGGATGTATAGCCCGGCACCGGCGTGCCACGGATTCCGCCGGCATGATACTGGCCTCGCACGGCAACCTTGCCGATCTCGTTTGGCTCGACCGGTTTCAGCGCGCGCAGCACGCGCAGCTTTTCATCGCGGACCGAATCGGAATCCATCGAATGCGGCGGCTCCATCGCGACAATCGAGAGCAGCTGCAGCAAATGGTTCTGCACCATGTCGCGCAGCGCGCCGGTATTGTCGTAGAAATCGCCGCGGGCTTCGACACCCAGTTCTTCCGCGATCGTAATCTGAATGCTTTCGACCCACTCGCGACGCCACAGCGGCTCGAAGAGCGCATTGCCGAAACGCAGCGCGAGCAGGTTCTGCACCGGCTCTTTCCCGAGGTAATGGTCGATCCGGTAGATCTGTTCTTCCGCGAAGATTTCGCCGACTGCATCGTTGATCGCGTTCGATGAACGCAGGTCGTAGCCGAGCGGCTTTTCCAGCACGATGCGGGCGTTTTCGTTGAGCCCGACCGAGGCGAGCGCACGACAGATCGGCACGAACAGCGACGGACCCGTCGCGAGATAGAACACGCGGATGCCGGGCAGGTTGCTCACCGCATCGCGCAGCACCGTGAAGTCTTCGGCTTTGCCCAGGTCGAGCTTCACATAGACGATGCGCTCGAGAAAGCTCGCCCACGCGGCCTCATCGAGACCCTCCTTCGAGACATGCGCCTTGACGTGTTCGTTGACCCACTGCAGATAACTGTCGCGGTCTTCCTCATGACGCGTGACCGCCACGATCCTGCCGCTTGCCGCGAGCATGCCTGCACGGTGCGCTTCATACAGTGCCGGCAGGATCTTGCGCATCGACAGGTCGCCGGTTCCGCCGAAGAGAACGAAGGTGAAACTTGAATCGGTTTGCATGGGTCTCCGTCGATGTCCTGGGGCCGCGACAAGCGACCGTAGTCCGATAAAATTTTTTTTGACACTGAATTGTAGTTTAACTACAATCCAAATCAAGAGGTAACGCTAATTCGAATAAAAAAGCGTGCGCTGCATGGCGAGATACGCGTTTTCCCGAATCAGCGAAGCGTCCTTGCATGTTAATGGACATTGCGTTTCAGCATGGTCTGGCGGGTCTTCCAGCCGGCTTGCTGCAAGCGGGTATCCAGCTTCATGTGCGGCCCGCCCTCGAGTCTGCAGCGCGCCACAGCGAGCAGGCAAAAACCAGAAGAGGAGACAGTCAGTTGCATCCAGAACCACTCATCTCTTGAGCGTCCAGCGGCCGGATTCCGGTGCGCCGGCCATGCACACGCATCGGCTGCCCGACGTTCGACCGCCCTTGTTTTGCCTGTTTGACCAACCACCGCACCCTGTCCAACCAGGGGCATCCGTTTTTTTTCAGGTGTCTGGAGGAGATAAGCAATGAAATTTCGCGCGATCATGGGCGCTCTGTGCGCCGCAGGTCTGATGTGTGGCGTGTCGGCTGTGCAGGCGGCCGAGTCGGTCGAAGTGCTGCACTGGTGGACTTCGGGCGGCGAATCGAAGGCCGTCGGCGTCCTGAAGGACGACATGACGAAGCAGGGTTACACGTGGAAAGACTTCGCGGTCGCGGGCGGCGCAGGTGCGGCAGCCATGACGGCACTCAAGACGCAGGTGATCTCGGGTAACGCGCCGAGCGCGGCCCAGATCAAGGGGCCGCTGATCCAGGAATGGGCGCAGCAAGGCGTGCTGGTGCCGATCGATACAGCAGCTGGCGACTGGAAGAAGAACCTGCCGCCGGAAATCGACAAGATCATGCGCGCGGACGGCCACTATGTCGGCGCGCCGTTCTCGGTGCACCGCGTGAACTGGCTGTACATCAACAAGGCTGCGCTCGAGAAGGCAGGCGGCAAGGTCCCGACCACGTGGCCTGAGTTCTTCGCCGTCGCTGACAAGATGAAGGCAGCCGGCATCCAGCCGATCGCGATGGGCGGCCAGCCGTGGCAGGACCTGACGCTGTGGGAAGACGTCGTGCTGTCGCAGGGCGCGGACTTCTACAGGAAGGCGCTGGTCGATCTCGACGAGAAGACGCTGACCTCGGACAAGATGGTTGGCGTGTTCGACACGGTCCGCAAGATCCAGGGCTACTTCGACGCAGGCCGTACCGGCCGTGACTGGAACCTCGCCACGGCGATGGTCATCAACGGCAAGGCTGGCATGCAGTTCATGGGCGACTGGGCGAAGGGCGAATTCGCCAACGCCGGCAAGAAGTCCGGTGAGGACTATGTCTGCGCCGCAGTGCCGGGCACGGAAAAGGCTTATACGTTCAACGTCGACTCGTTCGTGTTCTTCCAGCAGAAGGGCCAGAAGGCGGCAACGCCGGGTCAGCTCGCGCTCGCGAAGACGATCATGTCGCCGGAGTTCCAGGAGCAGTTCAGCCTGTACAAGGGTTCGATCCCGGTCCGCCTCGGCGTGCCGATGGACAAGTTCGACGATTGCGCGAAGAAGTCGTACGCGGATGAACAGATCGCCATCAAGTCGGGCGGCTATGTTCCTTCGCTGGCGCACGGCATGGCCCAACCGGATGCAGCTGCCGGTGCGATCTCCGACGTCGTCACGAAGTTCATGAACTCGCAGCAGGATTCGAAGACCGCAGTCGCAGCGCTCGCGAAGGCAGCGAAGACGAAGTAACGCGCGAAGTAAAGCGCGAAGCAGGCGCAGCGGCGCGCTTCACCGCCTGTCCACGCAGGCGTGAAGCGCGCCCTTCAGGCAACACGGCTTGACCGCAGGGTTTTGCGGACAAGCTCACGTAGGGTCATACCTGAGCCGGCAGGGCACCGCGTGCGGTAGGCGCGCTCACCTGGCGGCACAGTTTCAGCAGGAGTCGAGTAGTGACTGCTTCTATCAGCGGAAACGGGAAGAAGACGGCCTCCGTTACCCGCCGCACGTCGCCGATGTCGGCGCTCGCCGATCGCTGGATTCCGAAGCTGGTGCTCGCACCCAGCGTCGTAATCAGCCTCATCTTTGTGTATGGCTTTATCCTGATTACCGGCTATCTGTCGCTCTCCACTTCGCGACTGATGCCACGCTATGAATTCGCCGGCCTCGACCGGTATCGGGAGCTCTTCGATAACGACGTGTTCTGGACGTCGGCTGCGAACCTCGGCTGGTTCGGCATTCCGTTCATCGGCATCTGCATCGGGCTGGGGCTTTTCCTGGCCATCCTGCTCGACCAGCAGATCCGTAATGAAGGCGCGCTGCGCGCCGTGTTCCTGTACCCGATGGCGCTGTCGTTCATCGTGACCGGCACCGCGTGGCAATGGATCATGACGCCGAGTCTCGGCCTCGAAAAGGTGTTCCACGACTGGGGCTGGACGAGCTTCTCGTTCACCTGGCTGGGCGACCCGGACAAGGCGATCTTCTGTGTGGTGATCGCGGCCGTCTGGCAGTCGACGGGTTTCGTGATGGCGCTTTTCCTGGCTGGCCTGCGCGGCGTCGACGCTGAAATCTTCAAGGCCGCGCAGATGGACGGCGCGGGCTTGCCCACCATCTATCGCAAGATCGTGATTCCGAGCATGCGACCGGTGTTCTTCTCGGTGCTGCTGATTCTCTGTCACATCACGATCAAGACCTTCGACCTTGTCGTCGCATTGACGGCGGGCGGTCCGGGGACGTCGTCGTCGCTGCCGGCCATCTTCATGTACACGTTTTCGTTTAACCGCGGGCAGCTTGGCGTCGGCGCAGCGTCGTCGATCATGATGCTCGCTACCGTTGTGGCCGTGCTCGTGCCGCTGATGTATCTGGAATCGAGGAGCACCCGCAATGCCTAAGATGACGTTAAGCCGTGCCGTCATTTATGCGGCGCTGGTTCTGTTCGCGCTGTACTTCCTGTTTCCGTTGTATGTGATGCTGTCGACGTCGTTCAAGGACATCGACCAGCTGCGCACGGGCAACCTGCTGACACCGCCGACCACCTGGACCTTCGCGCCCTGGATCAAGGCATGGAGCGGGGCATGTACCGGCGTGCGCTGCGACGGCATGCAGCCGTTCTTCATGAACTCGGTGCGGATGGTGATTCCGGCCGTGCTGATCTCGTCGATCATCGGCGCGTTCAACGGCTATGTGCTCACGCACTGGCGCTTCCGCGGCGCCGATCCGATCTTCACGATGCTGCTGGTCGGCTGCTTCATTCCGTTCCAGGCGATCCTGCTGCCGATGGCGCGCCTCGAAGGCATGCTCGGTCTGTCGAATAGTATTACCGGCCTCGTGGTCGTGCACGTCATCTACGGCATCGCGTTCACGACGATGTTCTTCCGCAACTTCTACGTGAGCATTCCGGCTGAGCTCGTGAAGGCAGCGCGTATCGACGGTGCGGGCTTCTTCACGATCTTCACGAAGATCCTGCTGCCGGTGTCGCTGCCGATCTTCATGGTCTGCCTGATCTGGCAGTTCACGCAGATCTGGAATGACTTCCTGTTCGGTATCGTGTTCTCCGGCGTCGACTCGATGCCGATCACAGTGGCGCTGAACAACCTCGTGAATACGTCGACGGGCGTGAAGGAATACAACGTCGACATGGCCGGCGCGATCATTGCCGCGCTGCCCACGCTGCTCGTCTACATCATCGCTGGCCGCTACTTCGTGCGTGGCCTGACGGCGGGCGCGGTAAAGGGCTGACGAGACTTAAGAACGCCGCCCGCGCACACGATGCGCCGGCGGCCCGAACAGGGCATCCAGCCGGCATCGGCGGGACGCAAGAGACGCAGTACCAGAGACTAGAGGAATCACAGCATGGCAAGCCTTTCCATCCGTGACGTGTACAAGACCTACCCGAACGGGGTGCCGGTCCTGAAGGGTGTCAACATCGACATCGAAGACGGCCAGTTCCTGATTCTCGTGGGCGGCTCGGGCTGCGGGAAATCGACGCTGCTCAACATGATCGCCGGCCTCGAGACCGTGACGAAGGGCGACATCCAGATCGACGGCAAGACGGTGAACAACCTGTCGCCGAAAGATCGCGACATCGCCATGGTGTTCCAGTCGTACGCGCTGTATCCGTCGATGACGGTCCGCGAGAACATCTCGTTCGGTCTGAACATCCGCAAGGTGCCGAAGACCGAACAGACGCAGATCGTCGATCGCGTATCGAACACCCTGCAGATCCAGCATCTGCTCGACCGTAAGCCCGGCCAGCTGTCGGGCGGTCAACGTCAGCGCGTGGCGATGGGCCGCGCGCTCGCGCGCGATCCGGTGATGTTCCTGTTCGACGAGCCGTTGTCGAACCTCGATGCCAAGCTGCGTATCGAGATGCGCTCGGAAATCAAGCTGCTGCATCAACGCCTCGGCACGACGATCGTCTACGTGACGCACGACCAGATCGAAGCGATGACGCTTGGCGACCGCATCGCGGTGATGAAGGACGGTATCGTGCAGCAGTTCGGCGCCCCGCAGGAGATCTACGATTCGCCGTCGAACCTGTTTGTCGCGGGCTTCATTGGCGCGCCGCCGATGAACTTCATCCAGGGCAAGCTGGTGGAGCAGGGCGCGGGCGTCGGCATCGAACTCGATACCGGCGCGACGCGCGGCGTGCTGAACCTGCCGTTCGACACGGCGAAGCTGAAGTCGCATGTAGGCCGCGAAGTGATTCTCGGCCTGCGCCCGGAGCGCATCACCGACGCACGCCATGCGCACAACGTGGAAGGCGGCCAGCTACAGCCGATCGAGGTGAACGTCGACGTGATCGAGCCGACAGGTCCGGACACGCTGGTGTTTGCGCAGGTGAATGGCAAACGGATCGTGAGCCGCGTGCACCCGGGGTCCAACCCGCAGCCGACGCAACCGATGACGCTGCTGTTCGATGTGTCGAAGGCGGTGTTGTTCGATCCGGCGAACGAAGAGCGGATCGCCTAAGCTCGAACCCCGCTTATCGCGAGAAGCAAGGCAGGCCCCGATGCGTTCGGAAACGCATCGGGGCCTGCCCTTTTGCATGTGACGCCTCTAATGTGGCAGTCGCACGTTCAGTTTGTAGGTGACCAGCCGTGCAACAAGGATGAAGCCGGTGCCGATCAGCACGCTATAAATGGTGTCGAAATTGATGTAATCGAGCAGCAGATAGATCCAGCAGCCCACGAACGCACACGTGGCATAGGGCCGTGAATCGCGCAGGATCAGCGGCACTTCGTTGCACAGCACGTCGCGAATGACGCCGCCGAATACGCCCGTCAACACGCCCATCATCACCGACGTGAACCACGGCATCTGCGCATCGAGCGCGAGCGACGTGCCGGTCACGCTGAAGAGCCCGAGCCCGATCGCATCGGCGATCAGCAGCATGCGCTCCGAGACCACCCGCGAGATCGCTTTCAACAATATCGGCGCGAAGATCGACAGCGCGAAGATCACGATCACGTAGTCCTGATGCTGAACCCAGTAGAAGGGTCGCCGTTCGAGCAGCACATCGCGTACGGTGCCGCCGCCGAACGCCGTCGCGATGGCGACGAGGAATGTGCCGACCGCGTCGAGGCGCCGCGTGCGCGCCTCGATGAAGCCGGAGATCGCGTACGCAAAAATGGCCAGCGCTTCCATGATGGTCAGCGCCAGCGTGAGCCTTGGGTGAATCACCGGCGCTCCGTCAGGGTCTGGGTTGGGCGGGCGCGGCGCCCGGCTGCAGCAGGACGAGCACGGCGCCGGCGCCGCCATCATGCGGACGCGCCTGACAGAAGGCGATCACTTCTGCTTTCTGCACGAGCCAGGCGCGGACCTTGCCCTTCAGCACGGGCTCCTTGCCGACCGAGCCGAGCCCCTTGCCGTGAATCACGCGCAGACAGCGCAGCCCACGCTTCACCGACTCGCGGATGAATTCGGCCAGCGCCTCGCGGGCTTCCTCGCGACGCATGCCGTGCAGGTCGAGTTGCGCCTGCACGATCCATGATCCGCGGCGCAGCTTGCGCACCACTTCCTGGCTCACGCCGGGGCGGCAATACGACAGCGTTTCATCCGTATCGAGCAGGATCTCGGGATCGAATTCGTCCGAGATGGCCTCGTGAAGGACGGCCTCTTCGTCGAGCTTCGTCTGGACGGGCAGCGGCGCGGGCGGGTTGCGCGGCTGCGTCGCGCGCGGCGGGACGGCAAGCGGCGCGACACCGCCGATCTCGCGGCGGAACAGTTCGGCGTCGGCCGAGGCTTCGCGTTGCGCTGCTACGGCGGCGACGCGCTGACGCTCGCGCTTTTGCGCCTCGCCTTTCAGCGCGTCGCGCAGTGCGCCGAGGCCGGCGAGTCCCGCGGCGGGTTCAGGCAACGGCTTCGCTGGCGCGCTGGGTGTCTCGGCGGGGCGGGGCGCGGCAGTGCGCGGGCGTTTGGGTTCGCTTGGATGAGGCAGGTTTTTCGGCATGACGGTAAGTCGCGCTGCAGCTACGGTTGGATCGTCGCGCGATCGCTTCCGGGTGGAAGCCATCGCCGGGCGCCGGATGCAAAAAGGGCCGCTTGCCTCGCGGCCGCGGCCCTTTCTATGCGTCGGGGAAGCGCCCTGTCGCTATTTTACCGGTCGGCTTCCGCGCTCATCACGTGTTCGCCGATTCCACCATCGATGGTTTCCAGATAGCGCTGTGCGTCGAGCGCGGCCATACAGCCCGTGCCTGCGCTCGTGATCGCCTGACGGTACACGTGATCCTGCACGTCGCCGGCCGCGAACACGCCCGGCACGCTTGTGCCGGTTGCGTTGCCGCTCAGGCCGCCGTTCGTGATGATGTAGCCGTTCTTCATCTCCAGCTGGCCTTCGAAGATGTCCGTGTTCGGCTTGTGACCGATCGCGACGAACAGGCCCTGCAGGTCGATGTCGGTGGTTTCGCCGGTCTTCGTGTGCTTGATGCGCAGGCCGTTGACGCCGCCGTCGTTGCCCTTCACTTCGTCGAGCACGTGATTCCATTTGATGTCGACGACGCCTTCCTTTTCCTTCTCCAGCAGGCGGTCGATCAGGATCGGCTCGGCGCGGAACTTGTCGCGGCGATGGATGACCGTCACCTTCTTCGCGATGCCGGCGAGGTACAGCGCTTCTTCGACAGCCGTATTGCCGCCGCCGACCACGGCGACGTGCTGCTGCTTGTAGAAGAACCCGTCGCAGGTCGCGCAGGCGGACACGCCGCGCCCCATGAACGCCTCTTCCGACGCGAGGCCCAGGTACTGCGCCGACGCACCAGTCGCGATGATCAGCGAATCGCAGGTGTATTCGGCTGAATCGCCGATGAGGCGAATCGGCTTCTCGTCCAGCTTCGCCGTGTGGATGTGGTCGAAGATGATCTCGGTGTTGAAGCGCTCGGCGTGATCCAGAAAACGCTGCATCAGTTCCGGACCCTGCACGCCGCTCGGATCGGCCGGCCAGTTTTCGACGTCGGTCGTGGTCATCAGCTGGCCGCCCTGCGCGAGGCCCGTGACGAGCACCGGCGACAGGTTGGCGCGCGCGGCGTAGACAGCGGCGGTATAGCCGGCGGGGCCGGAACCGAGAATCAGAACCTTGGCGTGTTTCGTGGGTGCGGGCATGATCGAAATCCGTTTAAAAGCGTCTGGCTCGCCAGTGCGAGGCCGGGTGACTTGTTTCGAAGCAGTAGATGGGTATCAGCGCAACATTATAAAGGTGGGGGCCAGCGGCTGCTTCATGAAGCTTTATCATCGGCGCGATAGCCCCGGCCGCAGGGCGGCGGGGCTGCGCAAGCGGGGAGCAGGCCGGCTGGCAACGGTTACCGTCATTTACAGCCCTGGATGCGGCACTGCGTTTACAATAGGTTCGATCGAACGAATGGCGGCCGCGCACCCCGTTCCGGGCCGCACACGCAACAGGATCAATGGCAAAAGCTACCTATTCCGCGAACGCGCAGGCATTGCCGCATCGCATGTCGCGCCTCTTCACCGAAATCCGCTGGATCTTGCAGGTCGCGCTCGGCGTCTTCCTGTTGATGGCGCTCGTCAGCTATTCCCGGCGCGATCCGAGCTGGACCCACGCTGCGCAGGTTGACCACATTTCCAACTGGGCAGGCCGCGTCGGCGCCTGGACTTCCGACATTCTGCTGCTGCTCTTCGGCCTGTCCGCGTACTGGTGGGTCGTCCTGCTGGCGCGGCGAATCTCCGCCAACTACCGCCGCATCACGAACCACGAGGCGCTGCCTGAAGACGCGCCGCGCGACACGACCTGGATCGCGGAAGCGTCCGCGTTCGTCCTCGTGCTGCTTTCCAGCAACGGCCTGGAGGCGCTTCGCATGTGGTCGCTGAAGGTGCCGTTGCCGCGCGCCCCCGGTGGCGTGATCGGCGAAGCGGTTGCGCGTGGTGTTTCGCACGCGCTCGGTTTCACGGGTGGCACGCTCGCGCTTCTGATCGCGCTTGCGATCGGGTTGTCGCTGTATTTCCGGTTTTCGTGGCTGTCGGTGTGCGAGCGCGTCGGCGAATCGATCATTTCCGCCGTGACGCTCGCCAGGTTGCGCCGCGAGGCAGGCCGCGACCGCAAGCTCGGCGAAGCGGCCGCAGTGAAGCGCGAAGGCAAGGTCGAGCAGGGGCGCGTGCGGATCGAGGAACACGAGCCGGTCATGATCGTGCCGCCCGTCGTCACGCCGGCCAAATCGGAGCGCGTCGAGAAAGAGCGCCAGGTGCCGTTGTTCACCGACCTGCCGGGCGATTCGACCTTGCCGCCCATCTCGCTGCTCGATGCCGCGCCGGCTGCCCAGGAAACCATTTCCGCCGACACGCTCGAATTCACCTCCCGGCTGATCGAGAAGAAGCTGAAGGATTTCGGCGTCGAAGTGAGCGTGGTCGCCGCGTATCCGGGGCCGGTTGTCACGCGCTACGAGATCGAACCGGCCACCGGCGTGAAGGGTAGCCAGATCGTCGGCCTGGCGAAGGATCTGGCGCGCTCGCTGTCGTTGGTGTCGATTCGGGTGGTGGAGACGATTCCGGGCAAGAATTTCATGGCGCTCGAATTGCCGAACCAGCGCCGCCAGACCGTGAGCCTGTCGGAGATCCTCGGCTCGGCGGTTTATGCCGACGCTGCCTCGCCGCTCACCATGGGCCTCGGCAAGGATATCGGCGGCAAGCCGGTCTGCGCCGATCTGGCCAAGATGCCTCACCTGCTGGTCGCGGGTACGACCGGTTCGGGCAAGTCGGTCGGGATCAACGCGATGATCCTGTCGCTGCTGTACAAGGCGAGCGCCGAGCAGGTCCGCATGATCCTGATCGATCCGAAGATGCTCGAAATGAGCGTCTATGAAGGCATTCCTCATCTGCTGTGCCCGGTTGTCACCGACATGCGCCAGGCCGGCCATGCGCTGAACTGGGCAGTTGCCGAAATGGAGCGCCGCTACAAGCTGATGAGCAAGCTCGGTGTGCGTAATCTCGGCGGCTACAACAACAAGATCGACGAAGCGGCCAAACGCGAGGAAAAGATTCCGAATCCGTTCAGCCTGACGCCGGATGATGCGGAACCGCTGACGCGGCTGCCGAACATCGTCGTTGTGATCGACGAACTCGCCGATCTGATGATGGTGGTTGGCAAGAAGGTGGAGGAGCTGATCGCGCGGATTGCGCAGAAGGCGCGCGCCGCCGGTATCCACCTGATTCTCGCCACGCAGCGGCCGTCGGTGGACGTGATCACGGGCCTCATCAAGGCGAACGTGCCGACGCGGATGGCCTTCCAGGTGTCGTCCAAGATCGATTCGCGCACGATTCTCGACCAGCAGGGTGCGGAATCGCTCCTCGGCATGGGCGACATGCTGTATCTGCCGCCCGGCAGCGGTTTGCCCGTGCGCGTTCACGGCGCGTTCGTGTCTGACGAGGAAGTGCATCGCGTCGTCGACAAACTCAAGGAGCAGGGCGAGCCGAACTACATCGAGGGCATCCTCGAAGGCGGCCTCGCAGGCGAAGGCGACGAGGGCTCCGCAGGGGGCGCGGGAAGCGGCGCGGACGGTGGCGAGTCGGACCCTCTTTACGATCAGGCGGTCGAAATCGTGACCAAAAACCGTCGGGCGTCGATCTCGCTGGTGCAGCGGCACCTGCGCATCGGCTACAACCGCGCTGCGCGGCTGCTCGAGCAGATGGAGCAGTCAGGGATCGTTTCCGCGATGTCGTCGAACGGCAATCGCGAGATTCTCGTGCCGGTCCGCGAGGCCGACTGACCGCCAAAGACCGCCGCGGCGCGACCTTGCTTCCTGGCGCCGTCGCGTCGCCGCCTCTGATTCCATGTATGGAGAATGATATGCAGCAATACGCCGGGCAGACTGCCCGTCCCCGCCATTTGGGCCAACTGGTTCGCACGGTCGTGCGGGGTATCGGCGGCGTCGTGATCGGCGCGCAGGTTCTGTTCGCGTCGCAGGCTTTTGCGAGCGGCACCGAACAGTTGAAAGCCTTCGTCGCGCAGGTTCATGCGGCGCGCGGTACCTTCGTGCAGCGCGAGATCAAGGCGCCGAAGAACGCACAGGGCGCGAGCGACGCGATGCCGGCGATGTCGAGCGGCGGCACCTCGAGCGGCACGTTCCTGTTCGCGCGGCCCGGCAAGTTCATCTGGTCGTACGAAAAGCCGTACCAGCAACTGCTGCAGGCGGACGGCGACAAGCTCTACGTGTATGACAAGGATCTGAACCAGGTGACGGTACGCAAGCTCGGCGGCGCGCTCGGCGCGAGCCCGGCGGCGATCCTGTTCGGCAGCAACGACCTTGAAAAGAACTTCACGCTGCGCGACGCGGGCGTGAAGGACGGCATCGACTGGCTCGAACTGACGCCGAAGTCGAAGGATACGCAGTTCCAGCGCGTCGGCATCGGTTTTCGCGACGGCAATCTCGAAGCGATGGAATTGCACGACGTGTTCGGCAACGTGACGCTCCTGACTTTCTCGAACATCCAGAAGAATCCGTCGCTTCCGGCAGATCAGTTCAAGTTTACGGTGCCGAAGGGCGCGGACCTCATCAACGGCTGACCGGCGTCTGGCTTTCTTCCTCGCCGCGTGATGAATGCGCGGCTTGCATGTCGTCGATGAATGCTTCGACGATGTCTGTCCGATGCTGCCGCGCCCGCGTGACCATATGAAACGCGACGCGGTAGCGCATCTGTTCCGGGTTCAGCGCCGCGAGCAAACCTTCCTTCAGATACCGAGCCGCGTAATGTTCGGGCAGATAGCCGAGATGGCAGCCTGACAGCACGAGCATTGCGACGGCCTCCATGTTGTCGGCAACGGCGGTCACGTTTTGCGGCGTGGTCGAACTGCCAGCCTCCGGCAACGGATAGCTGCGCCACGCCCACCCGTGCTGCGCGGCGTCGGCGGGGGTCACGTTGCCAGCCTGCGCGAAGAGCGGATGGTCCTTTGCGCAGTAAGCGAGCTGGTCTTCGGCGAAGATCTCGGTGTATTCGAGCGATGGCACCCGATGCCAGAAGTAGCCGATGCCAACCTGGATGCGCTCGCTCAGCAACAGTTCTTCGAGTTCTCCCGGCGAGCGCACGAGAATCGAGAAGCGCACCGACTCGTCGCGCGTCCGAAAGCGCCGGATTGCCTCGCTGATCCGCGCGCTGGCGGCGACCGGCGTGTGGCCGATCATGCCGATGCCAAGCGTACCCACCAGTTTTCTGCCGACATTGCGCGCCTGCATCCCGAACGTATCGATCGCCGACAGCAGCGTGCGGGCGGCATCGACGAACTGCGCGCCGCGCGCCGTCAGACTGAAGCCGCTGCGGCCGCGTTCGCACAGCCTGTAGCCGAGCCGCGTTTCGAGCGTCGCGAGCTGCGTGCTGATTGTCGACTGGCCGATGTTGAGCGTCGCCTGGGCGGGCGTGACGCCGCCTGCATCGACAATGGCGAGGAACACGCGGATTAGCCGTAGATCGAGGTCGGTGAGCTGGGAAAACATGGGGTCGGTGGACGTGGAAACGGATACATCGATGCTTATCGATGTGAAGTTTAATCTGTTCGCATTTTATCTTGATGGAAAATGCACAAGAATGAAGATTCAACCGGCTCGGGTCGCATCGGGTTTCCCCCTGGCCGCCAGATTTCCCCGTTTCTTCTTCATTGGCCAGCCACGATGAAACCTTCCTCCTTCGCTTTCCCGGACGCCACTGCCGAGCGGCCGCAACCCCTTTCCGGCAACGAAATGGCTCGCTGCGGCGGCATCACGACGATGATGCGCCTGCCGTACGTCGCGTCGGCAGAAGGTCTGGACGCGTGCTTTGTCGGCGTGCCGTTCGATCTGGGCACGTCGAACCGTACCGGCGCACGTTTCGGTCCGCGCCAGATCCGTTCCGAATCCGTGCTGCTTCGCCCGTACAACATGGCGACGCGCGCCGCACCGTTCGATTCGCTTCGGGTTGCCGACATTGGCGACGTCGCGATCAATCCGTATAACCTGCTCGATTCGATTGCGCGCATCGAAACGGCGTACGACGAGATCCTTCAGTACGGTACGAAGCCGATCACACTGGGCGGCGACCACACGATCGCGCTACCGATCCTGCGCGCCATTCATCGCAGGTACGGCAAGGTCGGGCTGATTCATGTGGACGCGCACGCGGACGTCAACGACACCATGATGGGCGAGAAGATTGCCCACGGCACGCCGTTTCGCCGCGCAGTTGAAGAAGGGCTGCTGGATACCTCGCGCGTCGTGCAGATCGGTCTGCGCGGCACGGGCTACGCAGCCGAAGACTTCGACTGGTGCCGCGACCAGGGCTTTGAGGTGGTGCAGGCGGAGGCGTGCTGGAACCAGTCACTGGCGCCGCTGATGTCGCGTGTACGGGAACGGATGGGCGACGGCCCGGTGTACATCACGTTCGATATCGACGGCATCGATCCGGCGTTCGCTCCGGGGACAGGTACGCCCGAAATCGCCGGACTGACCGTGCCTCAGGCGCTGGAAATCATTCGTGGCGCACATGGACTGAACATCGTTGGCTGCGATCTGGTCGAGGTGGCGCCGCCGTACGATCCGTTCGGGACGACTGCGCTGCTCGGCGCGAATCTCGCGTATGAACTGCTGTGTGTGTTGCCAGGCGTCGAGTATCGGGCAGCGACGCATTGAACTTTGCG
The DNA here is from genome assembly GCF_050435685.1 of Paraburkholderia sp. GAS448. NCBI lineage: Bacteria > Pseudomonadati > Pseudomonadota > Betaproteobacteria > Burkholderiales > Burkholderiaceae > Paraburkholderia > Paraburkholderia sp. GAS448. Next base: position 112,619 of record NZ_JBNDKT010000010.1, on the reverse strand, counting down.
GGCGGGCGCTTTAGCTTTATCACATCGCGTTCGCGTTCGTCACGACACCGGAAAGGCCCGCATTGCGCGGGCCTTTCTCATTTACGCGTAGGCTTCGCGCCGCGCCGATATGAACGCGAGATAGCACAGCGCGCCAATCGCGAGTGCGGGCAGTGTGGCACCGAGATTCGGTAGCCATTGGTTGATCACCTGGTACGCCGCGATACCGATCGCCCACGCGATGAACGCGCTCACGTGCCAGCCGCCCGTGAAGCCATAGCGGCCGCCGGGATCACCGAGCACGGCGGCTTCGATGCGGCGCTTGCGGACAATGAAGTGGTCGACGAGCACGACGCCAAAGAGCGGCGCGAATATCGAGCCGATCAGCAGCAGGAAGTTCTGGTACTTCGCCATCGGCACGGCCAGCGCGATGAGCGTACACAACGCGCCGAACGCGAGCGACAGGACCGGCACACTTCCGCGCGTCCAGAACGTGCCTGTCGACACGGCGGCCGAGTGAATATCGGCGAATGCGTTGTCGATTTCATCGATCAGAACCAGCAGCAGTGCGAGTCCGCCGCCCGCCTGCGCGAGCGCCGTGGTCAGCAGCGCATCGCCGCCACCGGCTGCAAGGCCGTAGATGGCCCCAAGCCCGTAGAACCAGATGTTTGCAATGCCGTAGCCAAGCAGCGTGCCGCGGAACGTCTCGCCTGGGCGGCGACCGAAACGCGTGTAGTCGGCGATCAGAGGCAACCACGACAGCGGCATTGCCACCACCAGGTCGATTGCGCCGCCGAAAGACATCTCGCCCGTGCCCGGACGCCGCATCAGCGCGCCGAGGTCGTGCCTGGCGAGCAGGTTCCACGACAGCCACGCGGCGCCGGCGAGCAGCAACCAGATGCCCCATGTGCGCAGGAAGCGCCGCACGAAAGAAAGCGGGCCGCTGATCGCGAGCAGCGTTGCCAGCAGGCCGAAGATCACTGTCCACACAAGGGGCATCGAGAGGCCGAACGACTGTTTGGCCAATGCGTCGGCGGAATCGCGCATCACGATGACTTCGAATGAGCCCCAGCCGACCAGCTGCACCGCGTTCAGCACAGCCGGCACTGAGGCGCCGCGTACTCCGAGGGTAGGACGCAGCGACGACATGGCGGCGAGCCCCGTATCCGTGCCGATCACGCCCGCGAGCGCGAGCAGCACGACGCCGATCGCCGTGCCGATGACGATCGCCGCGATGGCTTGCGGCAGCGACAGGCCAGGCACGAGCAGCGCGCCGGCCTGCGCGACCAGCAGGCCGATACCGAGCGAGAACCACAACGCGAAGGCGTCGCCGGTACGGAACGCGCGGCGCGAGTCGGGCACCGGCGTAAGCGGTGCGTAAGTGGGACCGGCTTCGCCGGTGAGCGGATCGTTTGCCATCGAAGGATGTTCCTGAGCGTTGCTGATCGTTATCTGGTTAATCGGTCGGTACAGGACTGACTGCATTGTGCCTCGCGCGCGGGCAACTGCGCCCCAGGCCGGATGGCTAACTTCACGTCGTTCCGTCTCGCGCTCGCGCGCGGCTGTCATAATGCAGGACCGTGCCGCAGCACATGCCGGCCTCGCACTGCCTTTCGCTCAATGTCCATGCATGCGCCTTGCTGCACCGAAAAGCCGAGATTATCCCCAAAACGCCATGTTTGAAGAAACCCGTGCCAACGTGCCGCTCGCAGAACGCCTGCGGCCCCGCACCATCGACGAAGTGATCGGCCAGAAACATCTGCTCGGGCCGAACAAGCCGTTGCGCGTCGCATTCGAATCTGGCGAAGCCCATTCGATGATCCTCTGGGGGCCACCCGGCGTCGGCAAGACCACGCTCGCGCGGTTGATGGCCGATGCGTTTCACGCGGAATTCATCGCGCTGTCGGCGGTGCTCTCGGGCGTCAAGGACATTCGCGAGGCGGTCGAGACCGCGCAGATGCATCGCGCACGCGGGCGCCAGACGCTCGTGTTCGTCGATGAAGTGCACCGCTTCAACAAGAGCCAGCAGGACGCTTTCCTGCCGCACGTCGAGTCGGGGCTGTTCGTGTTCGTTGGCGCGACGACGGAAAATCCGTCGTTCGAGGTCAATAGCGCGCTGCTGTCGCGGGCCGCAGTATACGTGCTGAAGAGTCTCGACAACGACGAGCAGTGCGAACTGCTCGACCGCGCGCAAAAGGAGCTCGGCGGCCTCACGTTCAGTGACGAAGCCCGCGACGCGCTGATCGGCTCAGCCGACGGCGACGGCCGCAAGCTGCTGAACAACCTCGAGATCGTCGCGCGCGCGGCTGCCCAGCAAAAAACCACGGAAATCGACGGCGCGCTGCTCGGCAGCGCGCTCGCAGAAAACCTGCGCCGCTTCGACAAGGGCGGCGACGCGTTCTACGACCAGATCAGCGCGCTGCACAAGTCGGTGCGCGGCAGCAACCCGGACGGCGCGTTGTACTGGTTCTGCCGCATGCTCGACGGCGGCGCGGACCCGCGTTATCTGGCGCGGCGCATCGTGCGCATGGCGTGGGAGGACATCGGTCTGGCCGACCCGCGCGCGGCGCGAATCGCGCTCGATGCCGCCGAAACCTACGAACGGCTCGGCACGCCGGAGGGCGAACTGGCGCTTGCCCAGGCGATCATCTATCTGGCGGTGGCGCCGAAGTCGAACGCCGGCTACATGGCCTACAACGAGGCGCGGCGCTTCGTCGGCAAGGACCAGTCGCGCCCGGTGCCGGTGCATCTGCGCAATGCGCCGACGAAGCTGATGAAGGAACTCGGCTATGGCCACGAGTACCGCTATGCGCACGACGAACCCGACGCGTACGCGGCAGGCGAGACCTATTTGCCCGACGGCATGCGCGAGCCGCATTGGTACGAGCCGACCCCGCGCGGGCTTGAAGGCAAGATCGCCGACAAGCTCACGCGTCTCGCCGAACTCGATGCGCAGTGGCGCAGCGAAAACAGGTCGAAGAAGAGCTGAGCATGCACACGACGCCCGCATCGCCGCCGCGCGCGAGTTGATCCACCTGCCGGTGCGCTAAAATCGCATCCTCATACAACGAACACCCGCCCCATCCCATGCTCGACATCCAGCTGCTGCGCAAAGACCTCGACGGCGTCGCCAAACGCCTCGCCGACCGCGGCTACACCCTCGACGTAGCGGCGTTCTCCGCGCTCGAGGCAGAACGCCGTTCCATCCAGACCCGTACTGAAGAGCTGCAGGCGCGCCGCAACAGCCTGTCGAAGCAGATCGGGGCGATGAAGGGGCGAGGCGAGGACACGTCGGCGGTGATGGCCGAAGTGGGCGGGCTCGGCGACGAGATGAAGGCGTCGGCGGCGCAGCTTGAAGAGATCCAGAAGGGTCTGTCGGATCTGCTGCTCGGCGTGCCGAACCTGCCGCACGAAAGCGTGCCCGCTGGCAACGACGAAGCCGATAACGTCGAAGTACGCCGTTGGGGCACGCCGCGCCAGTTCGATTTCGAGGTGAAAGACCACGTCGATGTGGGCACGCCGCTTGGTCTCGATTTCGAAACCGGGGCAAAACTGTCGGGCGCACGGTTCACGATGTTGCGTGGACAGATTGCGCGGCTGCACCGTGCGCTCGCGCAGTTCATGATCGACACACACACGCTGCAACACGGCTATACCGAGATCTACACGCCTTACATCGTCAATCCGGAAATCCTGTACGGCACGGGCCAGTTGCCCAAATTCGCCGACGACATGTTCCGCGTCGAGAAGGGTGGTGGTGAGAACACGGTCACGCAGTACCTGATCTCGACGTCCGAAATTTCACTGACGAACACCGTGCGCGACAGCATCGTCGAAACCAGCGCGCTGCCGATCAGGCTGACTGCACACTCACCGTGTTTTCGCTCGGAGGCCGGCTCGTACGGCCGCGATACGCGCGGCATGATTCGCCAGCATCAGTTCGACAAGGTCGAGATGGTGCAGATCGTCGCGCCCGAAACGTCGTACGACGCGCTCGAGCAGATGGTCGGGCATGCCGAGGCGATTCTGCAGAAGCTTGAACTGCCGTATCGCGTGATCACACTGTGTACCGGCGACATGGGCTTCTCCGCGACGAAGACCTACGATCTCGAAGTGTGGCTGCCGGCACAGAACACGTATCGCGAGATCTCGAGCTGCTCGAACACCGAAGCGTTCCAGGCACGCCGGATGCACGCGCGCTATCGCAATGCCCAAGGCAAGCCGGAACTCGTGCATACGTTGAATGGCTCGGGCCTGGCAGTCGGCCGCACGCTGGTTGCGGTACTCGAAAACTTCCAGAACGCGGATGGCTCGGTGACGGTGCCTTCGGCGCTGCGTCCGTACCTCGGTGGGATCGAGCGGCTGGAAGTGCCGGCTGCAAGCTGAGGTTGTGTGAACGAAACCGCGAGCAGGCGTCTTTCTGCTTTTTGCTAAAAGGGACTTGGAAAGCGGTTTCAACTGTTCTATAATCTTCGCTTCGCCAAGCAGCGACCCGCTTGGTGCAGAGACGGTGGCGTATTAACAGGCCGTCAACAATGCCGGAAAGGTGGCAGAGTGGTCGAATGCGCCGGACTCGAAATCCGGTGTACAGTTATGCTGTACCGTGGGTTCGAATCCCACCCTTTCCGCCAGAACATTAGAGAAGCCCCGCAGATCCAAAAGTCTGCGGGGCTTTTCGCTTTCCGGCTTGACCATCGCACCGGTAAGCGGAGCCGATTCATTGTTCATGATGCTGCCTCGTGGCGCACAGGGACTTGCCCGTCGGCATGTTGGGGAGGCGCGCAAGGCGATCCATCTGGTTAGTACTTCTTGAGAATCCGAGCATGTCGGACACAGCCTGACGCGATTCGGAATCGGGGGCGCGCGCCGTGCGCTGCGATAGCCTCGAAGGCCAGGCAGGCATCGCGTCCCGCAGACGAAAAAAAGCCCAGACCGGGAAGCTGGACAAATCCAACAGGATTGGATGATCCGTTGGAGGAGGTATCGATACACGAAGGCCTGGCCCGCTATCGGAGTTACCGCGATAGCGGGCCACGTCTTCTTTGATCGGGGGCGCGGAGCGATGCTGCAACCATGCGCCCGGACTACGATGCCCGGCTTAAGTACGCTCTACGTCCTGCCTTAGCGATGCGCATCAATCAACCGATCAGGGATGGCTGTACATCGCGTTCCAGTCGGTTGACGAAACAGCTGCGCGGCCACCCGAGTTCGACGAACCGCTCGCGACGCCCCCATAGCTGTTTGCCGCGCCGTTCTCTGCTGCTACGCGTGCTTCGGCGGCCTGGATCTCAGCCGGGTAGGTGGCATCGTTGCGGCTTGCCTGGTTGTAACCCGCCTTCTCGAGCTGGACCAGCTCGGCGCGCACCTGCGCACGGGTCAGCGGTGCATTCGATTGAGCGAACGAGGCGATCGGTGCAGCGAGTACAGCGGCAACAACAGCGGCTTGAATCAGGGACTTCATGATTGACTACCTCCAGATTTCTTGTCCTGCTACGAACAGCCCTGTCCGTAATCAGTGCTCGTAGTCTAGGTAAGTAATCGCTTAAAATTAAGGCCCTTGTCTGGAAGGGATCTTTGCTGGATTTGGGTAAACCCTGAGTGAGCCGCACGAACGCGCGAGCCGTATCACGCGTGAAATCCTGTTCCGGCTCTCGCGTCCCGCCTGCGTCATTCCCGTCCGCCCACCCCCGCTCCACGCCCCGCAACCTCTCCACACAGGGTCCGGCATCAATTTCGTATGAGGTATTAACCATGCCCCGATTTTGCCGTTATACAAGGGCAAAGTGACCGGAGCCGGCCTGATTTCCATCGACCAATATGCTTTCTTCCTCAATGCAGCAGATGTCGGACGCCGGCTTCCGTAGCCGGTTTCACCGCCGCTCTCTCGAGCACCAGCGACCACTTTCGACGGTCACGATGGCGTTCACCGTCGTCGCCTATCTGGCGTTCGTCGTGGCGCGCAGCCTCGAGGCGGGCCCGGCCGTCCCTATTCAGTACCGGCTCGCCTGCGCGCTCTGCCTCGCGTTGCTCGTCGTCGCGATTCCGGGATCGAAATCGACCTGGGTATTCGGCGGGATCGGCATCGCGTACGCGCTCGTGATGCAGGCCGGTATCGCGCTGAACATCGTCGGCCTCGAGCAACCGCTGTTGTGGGCGCTGCCGGCGATGGTGGTCATCCCGATCTGCGCGGCGCCTCTGTGGTTGACGCCGGTGCACTTCCTCGCCGGCACCTTGCTTTTTTACGCGACCGGCCTGCCTTTGCTGCTCGACTCGCCGCAACCACAGGGCGAAGTCGGCGTCGTGTGCTGGATGTGGGTGGTGATCGGCCTGCCGACCGCTGCGGTGTTTCACCTCGGTTTTTACTGGTTCAGGCGCAATCATTTCCTGCTGGAAGACCGGCTGGCGCGACTTGCCGCGACCGACCCGCTGACCGGTCTGCAAAACCGCCGTGCTTTCATGGAGGCGGCAAAGCAGCAGTTGTCGTCGCTCGGCGAAGACGCGAAGGTGAGCGCAATCTTTATCGACATCGACTACTTCAAGTCGCTGAACGATCAGTTCGGGCACGCGGCCGGCGATCAGACGCTCGTCGATGTCGCCCAGGTATTGCGGGACTGGGTCACGACGGCGGACTGCGTCAGCCGGATCGGCGGCGAAGAGTTCGCCTTGTTGCGGCCTGAAGGTCTGCGGGCGGCGGTGGATTATGCCGAGACCCTGCGCACGGCGATTGCGGGCGTGGCGCGGCCCGATGGCTTTCTGAGCGCAAGCTTCGGCGTGGCTGAATATCGGGCCGGCGAAAGCGTCATGGCGCTGCTCGACCGCGCGGACGAAGCGTTGCTGCGGGCCAAGCATTCCGGCAGGAATCGCGTGTGTGCGGAACGCGCGATGCTCGCCGACTCCGTGCGGTTGACGTGGAACGAAGGGCACGACCTGGCCGGAGCGTCCGGGCCGATACGCCAGCGTTGGGAAGACCACTACCTGACCTCGCATTTCCAGCCTCTCTACAGTCTGTCGCATCAGAAGCAGGTTGGATTCGAGGCGCTGCTGCGTGGCGAGCGTGACGACGGAACGCTCGTGCCGCCCGTGGTCCTGTTCGCGCCAAAGCCATTCACCGACGAAGGCGACCTCGACCGGGCGAGTCACGTGCTGCATCTCGGCAACGCGAGGCGGCTGATTTCCGACGACGCCTGGGTGTTTCTCAACATCCTGCCCGCGACCTTCGTCGCAGAGGGCTATCCGGACGAACTCGCCGCCATTGCCCGCTCGGCGGGTCTTAAGCCGGAGCGGGTCGTTCTCGAACTGCTCGAGTCGCACGGCGGCAGCGTGGACGACCTGTCGCGCGCGGCCAGCCAGTATCGCGATCACGGTTTCCTGATCGCAGTCGACGATTTTGGCGCGGGCCATTCGAACCTCGATCGTCTGTTCCGGATCAGGCCCGATCTCGTGAAGCTCGACGGCGAACTCATCCGTGCCACGAGCCCGGGCGCGCAACAGCCGATCCTGCCCAGGCTGGTGGCGCTGCTTCATCAGGCGGGGATGCTGGTGGTTGTGGAAGGCGTCGAGACGACGGAGGAGCTGATTCTCGCGGTCGAATCGAATGTCGACTTTGCACAGGGCTACCTGCTTGGCCGGCCTGCGCCGTCGATTACGCCGCCTGACGCAGTGCACCTCCGCATCGATCACGCGTTCGACGTGATCGCAGAAGGGCGGACGTCTCAGCACGCGTTGTTCGAGTCGGAAGTAGAGCCGTACCGGCTCGCCCTCGATATCGCTGCAACCGCGTTGCTGAAGGGCGTCCCGAAGGAGGACGCCTTCGCCGATCTTGCGCAGCGCGAGCTTTGCATCAGCTGTTTCATTCTCGACGAAGGCGGCCGGCAGGTCGGTCTCGAAGTGCCTGGAATGGCGGCGGGGGTTCAAGGCGGTTCGCTGCATCCGGTCGCCAATCCGCGTGACGCGCGTTGGGATCATCGGCCATATTTCCGCAACGCCGTGCTGCGGCCCGGTGTGCCTGTCACGAGTAGCCCATATCTGTCGCTGGCGAGTGGCCGGCCTTGCATCGCGGTGACGATCGCATTGCAGACGGAGGGACGACGCTGCGTCATCGGCGTGGAGCTGGACTGGTCGTTGCAGCGCTTGCCCTGGCCGGCGAGCGAACAGTGGTGACGAGGGACCTGCGCGGGCTTACCCTGTGGCATTGACGCGCGCGAGACGGCATCATCACGCTTTCGCTCACGCTTCACGGATCAGACCATGGCCTCCGCTTTCATCGACACCCCCAGCTATGAAGACCAGCGCCAGCGCTTCGCGCAGGCCGCGGACGACGCTGGCGCCGAACGCGTCGAGTACCTTCATCCGCTGCGCGGCCCGCGCGGCGAAACGCTCGCCACCGACGTCGCGTTGCTCGGCGATCGCAATGCGGAGAGGCGGTTCGTCGCGATTTCAGGCACGCACGGCATCGAGGGCTATTACGGGTCCGAATGCCAGATCGAACTGCTGCACGATCTGCGCCATCGCGGAGTGCCGAACGACGTATCGGTGGTGCTGGTGCACCTCGTCAATCCGTGGGGCACGGCATGGATGCGTCGCGTGAATGAAGACAACGTCGACGTGAATCGCAACTACGTGGACTTCAGCCACCCGCGGCCGGTCAATTCCGCGTACGAGACATTGCACGAAATCTACCTGTGCAAGGACCTCGACGGCCCGGGCCGTCGCCAGGCCGACGACATCCTCGCCACGCACATTCGCAACCTCGGGCAGACGGCGACGATGAACATCGTTGAAGCCGGGCAATACCTGCACGGCGATGGGCTGTTCTTCGGCGGCAAGGAGGCGACGTGGACCAACCGCACCGTGCGCGCGATCCTGAACGAGCACGTGGCGGGTGCACGCACCGCGATGAGCTTCGATCTTCACACCGGCGCCGGCGCATTCGGCCATCCGATGCTGATGACGATCGCCCAGCGCAAATATGCTGCGCATGATACGGCACAGTCGATCTACGGCCCGTGGCTGCATACGATCATCACTTCGGCCGATGCGACGTCCGACACCGGCGTCACGGCAACCGCAACCGGCTACACATCGCAGGCCTTGCTCGATCAACTGGGTGACGTGCAACTGATGCCTTTCGTCATCGAATGCGGAACGTATGACGGGAGCGTCGGCCATTCGATTCTGCGCGACGATCACTGGCTGCATCTGCACGGCGATCCGCTCGACGCGACGGGGCGCAGGATCAAGGAAGCGATGCTCGAGCAATACTTCCCTGCCGATGCCGACTGGCGCGAACTGACCGCGCTGCGCACCCGGCAGGTGTGGCAGCGTGCGCTGGACGCGCTCGCGCGACTGTAACGAACGGCAAGGGCGGTACGGATCGCTTCGCCCTGCAGTCCATCCACGGCATCGGGGCGCGGGCCGCTCCGCAAACGCCGCGCCGTGCCGTGAACCGGCCCGGCGAGCGCGTCGTTCATGCGGCGTTGACATCATCTGTACAATTGGTCGATCGACAACCCCGGCGGCTGCGTCTTCCGGCCCGGTTTTGCGGGCGTTGCGGCCCATGCGAACTCACGCGGCGATGCGTGCGGTTATTGCATGTCCGTGGCACGCCTGCCGCCCTGCACCAAACGAATACGATCTCATGGCCATCACTTACAAGACTCCTGACGACATCGCCCGGTTGCGCATTTCAGGCCGTCTCGCGGCCGACGTCCTCGCGATGATCGGTGAACACGTGAAGGCCGGCGTCTCGACCGATTATCTCGACGGACTGTGCAACGACTTCATCGTCAATACGTTGAAGGCGATTCCTGCCAACGTGGGCTATATGGGCTTTCCGAAGACGGTCTGCACGTCGGTGAACTCGGTGGTGTGCCACGGCATTCCCGACCGCGCCGAAGTGCTGAAAGACGGCGATATCATCAACATCGACGTCGCCGTGATCAAGGACGGCTATTTCGGCGACACGAGCCGTATGTACTGCGTCGGCGAGCCGAGCACGGTTGCCCGTGAGCTGATCGACACGACCTATGAGGCGATGCTTGCCGGTATCCGTCAGGTGAAACCGGGCGCGACGCTCGGCGATATCGGCTACGCGATCCAGCAGACGGCGCAGCGCAAGGGCTTCTCGATCGTACGCGACTACTGCGGTCACGGCATCGGCAAGGTCTATCACGAGGAACCGCAGGTGCTGCACTACGGCCAGCCCGGGCAGGGCATGCGCCTCAGGCCCGGCATGGTCTTCACGATCGAGCCGATGGTCAACTCGGGCCGGGCGGGCACCACCGTGCTGCGCGACGGCTGGACCGTCGTGACGAAGGACCGGTCGCTGTCGGCGCAATGGGAACATATGATCGCCGTCACGGACGACGGCTTTGAGCTGCTGACACCATGGCCCGACGGCACCGGCGCCTATGAGGCTCCCTAATTCCCATGAGGCCACGTGGGGCGCTCCATGTGCCACGTTGAGGCCCTGCGGGTCCATCGGGGCGCGCTGGGCAACCCCTGGTCCGCGCGTGTGGCCGCACGCGTTCTGAAAATAAGGATTTGACTCGCGCGCCGGTTCGGTTAAAGCTACGCGTTAGCGCTTCAAGGGATTTCGTCTGCATGAGTCCGTCACTGACCGTTCGCCGTATTGCTGCCGACCAGGGCGCCGTTTTTCGCGAACTTCGTACAGCGTCGCTGCGCGAAGCGCCCTATGCCTTTGGCGAAACGCTCGAAGACGCGCTGTCCGCCGATGCCTCCACGTTTGATGCTACCGCCGCCGACCACGCGGTTTCGATGACGGCCACGTCGTTCATTCTCTACACCGAGGGGCATCCCGCCGGCCTCATCGGCGCATGCTTCGAAGACACGGCAGTGCGGCGCGCGTTCGTCAGTGAGTTGTGGGTTGCGCCGGCAGTGCGGCATCTGCGTGGCGGCGAACTGCTCGTGAACACCGCGAGCGAGTGGCTGGCGAGCGAGGGTGCACTGGAAATCTACGCATGGGTGGCGGATGCCAACCGCACGGCGATGCGTTTCTACGAGCGCCTCGGCTTTGGTCCGACCGGGGAGCACACCACCCGTACGGCACGCTCAACCGATCAGTGGGAGACGCTGCTCGTGCGCCATGTGCCTCCGCCTGCGGAGTCGTTCGCGTCGTGACCGGCCAGGCGGTGCTGCCGGGCGCCGCCGGTTTTGTCTCATCCCCGCCGCTGCGGTGTTCGCCGCGCGTGATTTTCCTTGAATGCCCGTCCTTTATTGCCAAAAAACCTGGCTACGCTCGCGGACGCCTGTAAAATACGCAAAATTTTTTGTCGAATGCTATGTCGCCCAAGAAATCGCCATTTTTCGAACTCCGCAGTGGCACTGTCGACACGCTTCTGTTCGTGGTCAAGACCACCGACCTCGACGCGATCCGTACCGAACTGACCCGCCGCTTCGAGGCGACCCCCGAATTTTTCGCCAACGATGTCGTCGCGATCGACGTGCGCCGTCTCGCCGCTGACGAGCGCGTGCCGCTCGCCGACATCGCCAGCCTGCTCGACAGCGTGCGCATGCGCCCGGTTGGCGTGGTCGCGGACGCCGCACAGCAGGCGTGGGCGGTTGAATCCGGCCTGCCGTTTCTCGAAGCGCGCGACCGCCGCGGCGCCGCGACGAAGGTAGACATCGACGAAGCAGCCGAAGCCGTTGCCGCTGCAGTTGCAGCCGGCGTGACTGCCGAATCTGCAGCCACCGACCCCGCCACGCCGACGCAAAGCGTCGAGCCGGTGCGCCTCGCGACGTCGGCACAGACGCTGGTGATCGAAAAGCCGTTGCGCTCCGGCCAGCGGATCTACGCGAAGGGCGATCTGGTAGTGCTCGGCCTCGTGAGTTACGGCGCCGAGGTGATCGCGGAAGGCAACATCCACATTTATGCGCCGTTGCGCGGGCGCGCGCTGGCAGGCGTGCATGGCAATCACGACGCGCGCATTTTCTGTACGTGCCTCGAGCCGGAACTGGTCTCGATCGCCGGTATCTATCGAACGACCGAGAACCCCTTGCCGGATGACGTGCTCGGCAAGCCGGTACAGATCCGGCTCGATGAAGAAAAGCTGATGATCGAACCGTTGCGGCTCACGTGAACATCCGACGCGCGCGCTGCATAGTGATCGCGCGTGCTGTCGACGTGAACGGCTGGCGGACTTGATTGACGAATTTGAACGAATTTGACGGACACAAGGTAAGGGTAATGGCGAAAATCATTGTGGTGACATCGGGCAAGGGTGGCGTGGGCAAGACGACCACGAGCGCAAGTTTTGCATCGGCCCTCGCAATGCGTGGCAGCAAGACGGCCGTGATCGACTTCGATGTCGGTCTGCGCAACCTCGACCTCATCATGGGCTGCGAACGCCGTGTGGTGTACGACCTGATCAACGTGATCCAGGGTGAAGCGAACCTGAACCAGGCGCTCATCAAGGACAAGAAGTGCGAGCACCTGTTCATCCTGCCGGCGTCGCAAACGCGCGACAAGGATGCGCTGACGATGGAAGGCGTCGAGAAGATCATCAACGATCTGATCGCGATGGACTTCGCATACATCGTCTGCGACTCGCCGGCGGGCATCGAATCGGGCGCGCTGCTGGCGATGCACTTCGCCGACGAAGCACTGATCGTAACGAACCCGGAAGTGTCGTCGGTGCGCGATTCGGATCGCATTCTCGGCATTCTGTCGTCGAAGACGAAGCGCGCGATCGAAGGCAAGGAGCCTATCAAGGAACACCTGCTGATCACCCGCTACAGCCCGAAGCGCGTCAACGAAGGCGAAATGCTGTCGCTCACCGACATCCAGGAAATCCTGCGTATCGACCTGATCGGCGTCATTCCGGAATCGGAAGCGGTGCTGCATGCGTCGAACCAGGGCCTGCCGGCAGTCCATATGGATGGCACCGACGTGGCTGAAGCCTACAAGGACGTGGTGTCGCGTTTCCTCGGCGAGCAGAAGTCGCTTCGCTTCACCGATTACCAGAAGCCAGGCCTGTTGCAGCGCCTCTTCGGCACCAAGTAAGGGGAGCGCACGTAATGTCGATTCTTTCGTTTTTGCTGGGCGAGAAGAAGAAATCCGCGTCGGTAGCGAAGGAACGCCTGCAGTTGATCATCGCGCATGAGCGCGCTGGCGGTCACGCCCCCGCCGATTACCTGCCCGCGTTGCAACGTGAACTGGTCGCCGTGATTTCGAAGTACGTGAAAATCTCGGACGAGGATATCCGTGTCAGTCTCGAACGTCAGGACGACCTCGAGGTCCTGGAGGTCAAGATCGAGATTCCGCAGGCCTGATTTCTGGCTGCTGCCGGGCAGTCGTTGTCCGGTTGTTGTGCACGCTACGCGCTGCCGGTACGGGGGCGCGTAGTGCTGGTCGTGTCGTGTCGTCGGTCTGTCTGTTGCACCGTCTACGCGCTGTCTTCCTTTCGTTGTCTCGCCAACTTCCCCATGTTTCGCCTCGAGTCGCGTCCCTCTCTGCGTGAAAGACCGCGGCGTGAAGGACTGCGGAAATAATCCGTTGCACATCGGGCCATGCCGTAACACGCGCGATGTCAGCGCAAAGTCCGCCTCGCGCATTGAACGGATACCGCCATCGTCGGCGTCTCTATCCAGAGGTGAACAATGAAAACATCCCTTCGTTCGCTGCTTGCGCAGGCCGCCCTGATCGCCGCCGGCGCCTGTGCAGTGGCGTCTGCTTCGGCGGCTGAGGTCGTCGTCATCGCACCGACGGCGCCGCCGCCTGTGCGCTATGAGCCGGAGCCTGCGCCACGCATGGGCTATGTGTGGGACCACGGTCACTGGCGCTGGGACCACGGCCGCTACGAGTGGATGGCGGGCCACTGGCAGGCCGAGCGCGTCGGCTATCACTGGCTGCCCGGTCACTGGGTCGCGCACGGTCCGGACTGGCATTGGGTGGGCGGGCACTGGGCCTAAGGCCGGTTCCGATCGACGCTCAGGTACGTGACCTCGCGTTCAGTGCGGCGCGGCCGGTGAGACCGCTTGCGCCGCATCGTCCGACTTCCACGGAGGAATACGCAATGAAGAAGAGACTGATTGCGGCGGCGCTTCTTGCGCTGACGCTCGCCGGCTGCATCGTGGTGCCGGCGCGGCCTGTGTATTACCGTCCTGCGCCGGTCGTCATTTATTGACGTGTGGCCGCATCGGCCGATGCAGCGTCGGCCCCGTCTCCGATCGGTGCTTCGGGCACTTCGGGGACCGTAGCGGGCGCTGGCTGCGGCAGCGGCGCCATATAACGCTGGGCGAGCGCTTCATACAGCGGCGGAGCGAAGACGCGCGAGACGCGGCTCGAGATCAGCGCCGTCGCCATCAACGAGATCACGAGCGCGTGTCCGTTGATCATCTCCATCACGATGACAAACGACGTGATCGGCGACTGCGTGACGGCGGCGAGATAGCCGACCATCGCGAGTGCGATCAGCATCTGCAACTGCATGCTGCCGAATACCATGTGAAGCACATTGCCGAAGCCCGCGCCGATCGACAGCGACGGCGCAAAGATGCCGCCCGGAATCCCCGGCAGGTACGAGCCGACCATCGAGATCATCTTCAGAAGCGGATAGAACATCGACAGGTGCTCGGTGCCCTCGAGCAGTCCGCGTGCTTCCGCATAGCCGCTGCCAAAGGTCGTGCCGCCGGAAATCAGGCCGACCACGGCAATCAGCAGCCCGCACAACGCGGCGAATACGACCGGCCGTTCGCCATGCAACTGTCGCAGCGGCGCGGGAATCCAGCGCGCGGTATTGAGGATGAGCCAGCCGAAGATGCCGCCGGCGATGCCCGTCACGATGGCCGTGATCACCACCGCCACCGCGAGCAGATCGGGAAAATGCGCGCCGATCTCGATCGTGCCGAAATACGTGTAGTTGCCGTTGATCCCGAGCGCGATCACGCCCGCGATGATGATCGCCGTGATCAGCACGCCGCTTGCGCGGGATTCGAAGCTGCGGGTGAGTTCCTCGATGGCGAACACGATGCCGGCGAGCGGCGTGTTGAATGCAGCGGACAGACCGGCCGCCGCGCCGGCGAGCACCAGTTGCCGCTCGATCAGCGCGGTCGAACGTGGATAGAGCCGCCGCAGATTGAACATGAGCGCCGCGCCGACCTGCACCGTCGGTCCTTCGCGACCGATCGTAAAGCCGCCAAGAATCGCGAGAAACGACACCGCGATCTTGCCGGCGAGGATCCGGAATGTGAGTAGCCGCGAGCCGGTATTGCTCGTATTCGTGTGCAGCGTGGCGATGACCTGCGGGATGCCGCTGCCTTCGGAGCCGCGAAAGAATGTTCGGGTAAGCCACGCGCAGGCGGCGCCGATGGCGGGCGTCAGAACGAGCGGCAGCCATACGTGCTGGTGTCGCATTGTGCGGAACGCGTCGTAGCCCCAGTCGATGAGCCGGGCATAGAGCACGGCAACCAGACCGACAGCAATCGCGCCGAGCCAGAAGATGCCGTACTGGCGCCAAAGACGTCGTGCGCGTCGCGCAATGTTCGAAGTCAGGGGAAGGGGAGCCCGGGACATGGTGTGTCCGTCGAAGCAAAGGTTGGATTATAGCGGCCTGTTCCTGCCGGTCGCTCCGGCGCCTCTACGCGCAGCACAGGCGCCGATGCCGCGCAAAAGAAAGGGGCGTGACGCGCGGCACCCCAGTCGAACAGGTGCCTTCGCGGTACGCCCCTCAAAACGCTCTCGTCGGGGTGGCGAGAGCGAAGAGGATTCCACGCAAAGCTTATCGCTCCAGTTTCTGTTAGACCGTGCGGCACGGTCCCTGGGTTCCGGGTGCCAGATCCGGAAATACGCGAGGAAGTACTCCAGGGAGTACAGCTTCTTTCAGGTAACGCCTTCGGCTGGCGCGGCACATTACATGCTTGTTAAAACTGTCGCTTTTCGTTGGCGGCGGGCGCGCAATTTGCACAGACCTACAGTCGGGTCGTTGTGCCTGAATTGCGTCGCAGTGGGTCTCTGGGTTGCAAGCGTCGGCGCCCCTGCCTTGGCGAGTTCCGCCATGGGCGTGCCTCGCTGCGTGCCCGAACGCTGGCCGCCCCGAATTGGGGCAATTCGTGCACCCGGTTCACGCAGCGCCGATGGCTCCACGCACTACGCCGCCGACGCGTAAGTTATCCCGAGCGTGTAACACGATGCACATCTCCCCTTACAAATTGCAACGGTTGCGGCGCGCGCCGTCGTGTCCAATCGAGTCATTCGAGATCGCTCGAATATCACTGACTCGACGGGAGAACGAAGTGAAACGCTTGACGCTAACCTTGATTGCGGGAGCGCTCCTGGCCGCTGCGCTGGGAGGGTGCGTCGTCGTACCCGCTCCGGGCTACTACTACGGTGGCGGCTATTACCACGGAGGCTATTACCGGTAACGGGACGTGCCGGCAGCCTGGCATTTCCAGTGCGCCGGTACGGGTGGGGAGGTCGCGCGGTCTGCGCCTGCGGATCGCGCGATTTTTTTTGCTGCTTTGGTCTGCGGCTTCGGGTTACGCCAGAAGCATCTCGAAAGCGACGACCGCGGCAATGGCGGCCAGGTTTGCCGCCAGGGCTTCCACGACGATGCCCTTCCACGTGGCGGGCCTGAAGCGGACTGCCAGCAGCAAGGCGCCAAGCAGTGCGAGGGCAATGATCATCACGATGTCTGCGTTATGCAGGTAAATATTCATCGTCGACTCCTGTGGGCATCGCTAAAGCGGATATCTGCCGATCCGTTCGATTGGGCTGGCCGGTTCATCGGAATTCGATCCGAGTATAGGCAGGCCAAAAAGCCGTGCAAGTGAGGGAAAGCACGACCTGTTCCCGGCGATGCGCGCGCTGACGCAAGATGCTGCGCCAGCCGGGAGTGCGATGAAATGTGCTGTCAGCGACCCGTGTTTACATCAGCCTTGCATCGCGCGTTTCGCGCATGCACAGCACGCCGATCAGGCTGACCGTCGCGGCGATCGAGACATAGGCGCCGACCCACGTCAGGCCGCCACGCGCGACGAGCACCTGAGCGATATACGGCGCTACCGACGCGCCGAGAATCCCGCCCAGGTTGTAGGCAACGCCTGCACCGGTGTAGCGCACGCTGGTCGGAAAGAGTTCGGGCAGCAGGGCGCCCATGGGAGCGAACGTGACGCCCATCAGGAACAGTTCGATGATCAGGAACAGCAGCACCAGCGGCGTTGAACCGCTGCCGAGGAGCGGCGCCATCGTGAAGCCTGACAGGATCGCGGCGACGATCCCGACGATCAGCACCGGCTTGCGGCCATAGCGGTCGCTAGCCCACGCGGAGAGCGGCGTGGCGAGCGCCATGAACAGCACCGCGATGCACAGCAGCCCGAGGAAACCCTGCCGCGTAAACTTCAGCACCGACACGCCGTACGACAGCGAGAACACAGTCGAGATATAGAACAGCGTGTAGCAGACGACCATCGCGAGTGCGCCGAGCAGCGTCGGCCGCCAGTGTCGAGAGAGCAACGTCGCGAGCGGCACGCGCACGCGTTCCTTACGATCGATGGCGGCCTGGAACGCCGGCGTTTCGGCGATCTTCATGCGCACGTACAGACCGAGCACGACCAGCACCGCGCTGACGACGAACGGCACACGCCAGCCCCAGCTGCGGAACTGGTCGTCGGACAGCGACAAGGCGAGGCCGAAGAACAGGCCGTTCGATGCGAGAAAGCCGATCGATGGTCCGAGTTGCGGAAACATCCCGAACCAGCCGCGCTTGCCGGCCGGTGCGTTCTCGGTGGCGAGGAGCGCCGCGCCGCCCCATTCGCCGCCAAGGCCGATGCCCTGCCCGAAACGCAGGATGCACAGCAGGATCGGCGCGAGGCTGCCGATCGAATCGTAGCCGGGGAGGAAGCCAATCAGGGTGGTCGACAGGCCCATTACGAGCAGCGACACAACGAGCGTCGACTTGCGGCCGATGCGATCGCCGAAATGGCCGAAGATGAACGAGCCGATCGGCCGCGCGATAAAGGCGATGCCGAACGTGACGAACGCCGACAGGGCCTGCGCTGTTGCCGAGCCGTGCGGAAAGAACACCGGGCCGATCACGAGTGCCGCCGCCGTCGCATAGACGTAGAAATCGTAGAACTCGATCGCGGTGCCGATGAAGCTGGCGAAGATGACGCGCGAAGCGCTGTTCTTCCTGGCCACGTCGGCTGGTGCCGTGGAAACGGGTGATGAGGACATCCAGGGTCTCCAGTTGTCGTGACACAGCCGTGCCGGCGGAAAGCGTCCTGCGCTTCGTCGGATGGGCCGGGGCGGACCGTGTCTTTGTTTGTAATCGATGCTGGCCGGGAACGGAGGACCGGTCGACGTAAGCGCGGCTTGTTGCTCATGCAACATTTGCAGGCATGCATCAGCTTACCTCGTCACGGAACTGCCGGCGCACGGGCGTCGGGACACGTAGCGATGCAATCCGGACGGTCGCGCGAGTGGCGCGGCGAAGCCACGGTCAGGCTGTTCGGCGCACGCGGATGGGCGGACGGCGAAAGCGGTGCCGGAGGGCTCCGGCAGGCGTATCAAAAAATTATAACGAGCGTGCGCACCGCGCCGCAACCCGATGCGGCACGGATGGGTGAAAGGCGAGCGGATGCGCTTGCCCTGTCAATCGGTCGTTTGCGCTTGCGGCGATGCAAATTCGCGCAGCTGGAACTTGCCGTTGTCGTTGAAGAGCCAGTCTTCCATCAGTTCGAGATGGCCGCGGCCGTCGAGCAGTTTGGCCGGTGGCTGCGGCAATGGCGACGCGCGACGCAGCGAGGCAAGCGCGGTGCCTTCGGCTTCGTCATCGCCGTTGGTGCGATAGACCGACGACGTGACGAGCTTTCCGTCGCGGTCGACGGTGAACGCGACGACGACGAGCGAGCGCAGCATCGCCTGCGGCGTGCCATGCAGCACATACGACGGGTTGCGTTCGAGAATGCGCTGCGCGACGGCGCTGCGGTACTGATCGAGCGAGACGCTGTTGATCGCGGCTGGCGGAACGTAGGTCGTCGGTCGCTCGGGCGGCGTGATCGTACAGGCTGCGGTGGTTGCCAGAAGGATCAGTGCGGCGCCACGCACGATTGAAGTCAACAGGGCGGAACGGCGGCGGCGAGCGAGGGGCAGCATGGCAGGGTGAATCTCTAGGGTGGGGCGTACATTCATGCTAGTGCATGCGCGTGGCTTTTCAATCCGCGTTGCCCCTGCTTTTAGTGCGCTCGACCACGCTTGAATTCGTTGCGCATAAAGACGGTCCCGCTTGATGCGATGCCGGTAGGAGGCGCTTCGATATCGGCGCCTACCCGCTTCGGATTCCGGATCCGGACGTCGCCTTGATATAGCTGTACGCGCTTCGTTGTGCCTGCGTTATGCGGTACCGCAGAAAAGCAAAAAGGCATTGGATCCGTGAAGAATTCAATGCCTTTCGTGTATGTCTGGCGGAGGCGGTGAGATTCGAACTCACGGAAGGATTGCTCCTTCGCCGGTTTTCAAGACCGGTGCCTTAAACCGCTCGGCCACACCTCCAAGCCGCGAATTGTAACCCGAAATCGGTCAGCGGCGGCGACCTCCGCCTGCGATCAATGCCCGTCCTTCAGAAACAGCGCCTGCAGATCGTTGAGGAAGTTCTGGCCGCGAGCAGTCGGCGCAATCTTTTCGTGATCGCGGACAATCAGGCCGCGCTTCTCCGCTTCCTGCAACGCCGGCTCGATCGATGTCATCGGCAGACCGGTGCGTTCGATGAACCGGTGCACTGGAAACCCTTCCACCAGGCGCAGCGCGTTCAGCATGAATTCGAACGGCAGATCGCGCGGCCCGACTTCGTGTTCTTCCTGCACCGGTGCGCCGGCTTTCGCCTGCTCGATGAACGTCGCCGGATGCTTGTAGCGCGCCTGGCGCAGGATGCGGTTCGGAAACGACAGCTTCGTATGCGCGCCTGCGCCGATACCGAGATAGTCGCCGAAGCGCCAGTAGTTCAGGTTGTGTCTGCTTTGCCGATGCGGCTTCGCATACGCCGACACCTCGTAGCGTGCATAGCCTGCAGCGGCGGTGCGCTCATGGATCCAGTCCTGCATGTCGGCCGACTGATCGTCGTCGGGCAGCGGTGGCGGAAACTTCGCGAACAGCGTGTTCGGTTCAAGCGTCAGGTGATATAGCGACAGGTGCGGCGGCGCAAACGACAGCGCCGTTTCGATATCGGCCTGACATTCTGCGAGCGTCTGCTTCGGCAACGCGAACATCAGGTCGAGATTGAAGTTGTCGAAGGTGTTCGCCGCGACTTCGACCGCGTGACGCGCCTGCGTCGAGTCGTGAATGCGTCCGAGGGCTTTCAGATGCGCCTCGTTGAAACTCTGGATTCCCACCGACAGACGGTTCACACCGCTTGCGCGAAACTGCGCGAACTTCGCGGCCTCGAACGTGCCGGGGTTGGCTTCGAGCGTGATTTCGGCGTCGGCGTCGAGCGGCAGCAAGGCCCGTACGTCCGACAGCAGCCGGTCGAGCCCGGCCGCCGACAGCAGGCTCGGCGTCCCGCCGCCGATGAACACCGTATGCACCTGGCGTCCCCACACGAGCGGCAACGCCAGTTCGAGGTCGGTGCGCAGCGCATCGAGGTACTCGTTCTCGGGGAAGCTGTCGCCCTTCCACTCGTGCGAGTTGAAATCGCAGTACGGACACTTGCGCACGCACCACGGAAAGTGCACATACAGCGCGAGCGGCGGCAACGACGTCAGGCGGATGCCGCCCGGCGCCGTGAAGGCCTTGATGACGCCGACGCCGGCGCCCGTCGATGCGGCGCTCACGCCGCCTCCGACAGACGCGCAAGCAGATGCCGCAACGCGATCGCGCGATGGCTGGTGGCGTTCTTCACGGCGGGATCCAGTTCGGCGGCCGTCGCCTTCAGCGCCGGCAGAAAGAAGTACGGGTCGTAACCGAAGCCGTTCGCGCCGCGCGGCGCATCGAGCACTTCGCCGTGCCAGCGGCCTTCCGCGATCAGCGGTTCGGGGTCGTCGGCATGCCGCACGAGCGCGAGCACGCAGAAGTAGTACGCCCGGCGATCGTCGTGAGACCTGAGTTCATCAACGAGGCGCGCATTGTTGGCGGCGTCGCTCTTCTCGCCGCCGGCCAGTTGCGCGTAACGCGCCGAGTAAACCCCCGGCGCGCCACGCAATGCGACGACGCACAGGCCTGAGTCATCGGCAAGCGCCGGCAGCCCGGTGAGCTTGGCCGCATGACGCGCCTTCGCGAGCGCATTTTCGACGAAAGTCGGATGCGGTTCTTCGGCTTCGGGCACATTGAACCGGCCCTGCGGAATCAGCTCGATCCCGACGGTTTCGAAGAGCGCCGCGAACTCGCGCAGCTTGCCCGCGTTGTTCGACGCAAGCACCACCTGTTCAAGCGCCGACGCGATCGTACGGCGCGCACCGTCGATGTTGTTGCGATCAGTCACCCTTCAACTCCAGTGCTTCCTTCTGTTTCGCGATCAGCGTTTCAATGCCGCTTTGCGCCAGATCGAGCAGTGCGTTCATCTCGTTGCGCGAGAACGGCACGCCCTCGGCCGTACCCTGAATTTCGACGAAGCCGCCCGCGCCCGTCATCACGACGTTCATGTCGGTGTCGCACTGCGAATCTTCGTCGTAGTCGAGATCGAGCACCGGCAGGCCGTTGAACACGCCAACCGAGATCGCCGCAACGTAGTCGGTGATCGGCGATTTTTCGATGCGACCGGTGGCAAGCAGCTTCGCGACCGCATCGTGCGCCGCGACGAAGGCGCCCGTGATGCTCGCCGTACGCGTGCCGCCATCGGCCTGGATCACGTCGCAATCGATGTGCAGCGTGCGTGCGCCGAGGCGCTCCAGATCGAACACCGAGCGCAACGCGCGGCCGATCAGACGCTGGATTTCCTGCGTGCGGCCCGTCTGCTTGCCGCGTGCGGCTTCGCGGTCGCTGCGGGTGTGCGTCGCGCGCGGCAGCATGCCGTATTCGGCCGTCAGCCAACCCTGACCGCGATCGCGCAGGAAGGCCGGAACCTGTTCGGCGATGCTCGCCGTGCAGATCACTTTCGTGTCGCCGAATTCGATGAGCACGGAGCCTTCTGCATGCTTCGTGTAATGACGCGTGATGCGCACGTCGCGCAGGCGGTCGGCGCGGCGGCCGCTGGGACGTTGGGTGGTGTCGTTCATCGTCGGGAACCGGAGAAAGAGAGGGCAGAGGGGAAACTGCGATTTTACCGCCGATCGGCCCGGTAAGCCCTGGCGCCTCGCGCGAGGCGCTCCCGCAAAAATGGGATAATGCGCGTTCCACGCCCCGCGCCTCGTACACGCCGGGCGGCCCGACTCCACCGGCCGTATCACGAGCTGAACGGCCTCCCATCGCGAGACGAATGATGATCTACAGCATGACTGGCTATGCGAGCGCCACGCGCGAACTCGCAGCCGCCTCAGGTACTGGCGGCGTAAGCGTGTCGGTCGAACTGCGCACGGTGAACTCGCGCTTCCTCGACCTCAATTTCCGCATGCCCGAAGACGTGCGCGTCTGCGAACCGACGCTGCGCGAGATGCTGATGAACAAGCTGTCGCGCGGCAAGGTCGATATCCGTATCAACCTGCAGCGCAGCGAACAGTCGGCAAATGCCGGCGCGGTCAATCGCGACACGCTGGACCAGCTCGCGTTGCTCGAGCGCGCGGTGCTCGGCGTGTTTCCGGAAGCCGGCCGTCTGCGGTCCGGTGAAATCCTGCGCTGGCCCGGCGTGCTGGCCGAAAGCGGCGTGGCGCCGGAAGTGCTGCGCGATGCGGTGCTCGCGTGCGGCAAGCAGGCGATCACGGATCTGATCGACGTGCGTGCCCGCGAAGGCGCGCAACTCGCGACGATGCTGATCGCGAACGTCACTGAAATGGAAACGATCGTCGCGAAGATCACGCCACTCGTGCCGGAACTGATCACGAAGCAGCAGCAGAAGATTGTCGAGCGTTTGCAGGAAGCGCTCGGTATTGCGGTGCCGGATACGGCGGCCATCAGCATTTCGCGCGAGGAGATCGCGGAACGCATCCGTCAGGAAGTGACGATGTACGGTATCCGTATCGATATCGCCGAAGAGCTGTCGCGTCTGACCGCCCACCTGAACGAAACGCGGCATGTGATCGAGAAGGGCGGCAAGGTTGGCAAACGGCTCGACTTCATGATGCAGGAGCTGAACCGCGAAGCGAACACGCTCGGCTCGAAGGCGGCCGCGAAGGAATTGGCGGATTCGTCGATGACCCTGAAGCTGCTCATCGAGCAGATGCGCGAGCAAGTACAAAACCTGGAGTAAAGAGCCCATGACCGGCCAGACACGCGAAGGCCACGCGCCACGCAACCCTTATTCCGGAGCTTATCCGGGCAACCTGTTCATGGTCGTCGCGCCATCGGGCGCGGGCAAGTCGACGCTCGTGAACGCACTGCTTGCGAAAGACCCGGCAATCCGCCTGTCGATCTCGTACACGACGCGCCCGCCGCGGCCGAAGGAACAGGATGGCCAGCACTATCATTTCACGACCGTCGACGATTTCCTCACCCGCCATGCGCAGGGCGAGTTCCTCGAAAGCGCGGAAGTGCACGGCAACTACTATGCGACTTCGCGCCTGTGGATCGAAGAGCAGATGAAGGCAGGCCACGACGTGCTGCTCGAAATCGACTGGCAGGGCGCGCAGCAGGTGAAGAAGCAGTTCCACAATGCCGTGGGAATCTTCATCCTGCCGCCGTCGCTCGATGCGCTCGAAGAGCGTCTGAAGAAGCGCGGCCAGGACGAGCCGAACGTGATTACACGACGCCTGCTGGCAGCCGGCAGCGAGATGGCGCACGCGGCCGAAGCCGAGTATGTAGTGATCAACGAGAACTTCGATCGCGCACTGGCCGAGCTGCAATGTCTCGTCGCCGCGACGCGCTCGCGCTTCGCTTCGCAGTACGCCCGGCACACAGATCTTTTCGTGCAGCTCGGCATTCATCTGCCGCACGCCAGCTGACGGCGGGGTGACCGGCACATAAGGTAGAATAAGCAACATACTGAGAAGGAATTCCAACATGGCCCGCATTACCGTCGAAGACTGTCTGAAACAGATCCCGAATCGTTTCGAACTGGCGCTTGCCGCAACCTATCGCGCGCGTCAGCTCGCACAAGGTCATACGCCGAAGATCGAAAGCCGCGACAAGCCCACCGTTGTCGCGCTGCGTGAAATCGCGGCTGGCCAGGTCGGCGTCGAAATGCTGAAGAAGGTGCCTGTCTAAGGCCCATCTGCATCTGTTTTCGATTGCCATGTAATTGAAGCAACGCGTGCAGACCGGCGTTCAACCCACGAGCAACCCGACACGGAGGCGAACATGAGCACTACCCCGTCGCCTGCCGCTTCGGACGTGGAACACGACACGCAGGATAGCGATTCGCCTTCGTCTGCACGCAAGTACATCGACGCGGTTCTCGAACAGTCGTTTCGCCATCTGTTCGGGCCGACCGCCACGCCGGAGCAACCGCGCCGGCATGACGTCGTTTCGATCGCGAAGCTGACGTCCGCGCTTGCCGAATATCTCGCGCCGGAAGAGATCAAGGACGTCAAGGCGGCCTTTCATTTCAGCGACGAGGCCCACCTCGGCCAGTATCGCCAGAGTGGCGAACCTTACATCACCCATCCTGTCGCCGTCGCGGAAATCTGCGCCAGCTGGAAGCTCGACGCCCAGTCGATCATGGCGGCACTGCTGCATGACGTGATGGAAGACCAGGGCGTGACCAAGGCGGAACTCGCCGAGCGCTTCGGCGCCAAGGTCGCGGAACTGGTCGATGGGTTGTCGAAACTCGACAAGATGGAGTTTCGTAACCGCGAGGAAGCGCAGGCGGAAAATTTCCGCAAGATGCTGCTCGCGATGGCGCGCGACGTGCGCGTGATTCTGGTGAAGCTCGCGGACCGGTTGCACAACATGCGCACGCTGGGCGCGGTGCCGTCGGAAAAGCGCCGCCGCGTGGCGCGCGAAACGCTGGATATTTACGCGCCGATCGCACACCGGCTCGGTCTGAATAATACCTATCGCGAGCTGCAGGATCTGAGCTTCGCGAACTTCAATCCGCATCGGTACGCGACGCTCGAAAAGGCCGTGAAGGCCGCGCGCGGCAACCGGCGCGAAGTGGTCGGCAAGATTCTGGAATCGGTGCAGCGGGCGATCGCCGACGCGAAGATCGACGCCGAAGTCACGGGCCGCGAAAAAACCATCTTCAGCATCTACAAGAAGATGCGCGACAAGCAGCTGTCGTTCTCGCAGGTGCTCGACGTGTATGGCTTCCGTGTCGTCGTCGATAGCGCGCTGGAGTGCTACACCTGCATCGGCGCGCTGCATGCGCTCTACAAGCCCGTGCCGGGCAAGTTCAAGGATTACATCGCGATTCCGAAGGTCAACGGCTATCAGTCGTTGCACACCACGCTGGTCGGCCCGTTTGGTGCGCCGATCGAGTTCCAGGTGCGCACGCGCAAGATGCACGAGATCGCGGAAGCGGGCGTTGCCGCGCACTGGCTGTACAAGAACGGCGGCGCGGATCTGAACGATGTGCAAAAGCGCGCGCACCAGTGGCTGAAGTCGCTGCTCGACATCCAGAGCGAAGCGGGCGATTCCAGCGAATTCCTCGAACACGTGAAGATCGATCTGTTCCCGGATGCGGTGTACGTGTTCACGCCGAAGTCAAAGATCATGGCGCTGCCGCGCGGCGCGACTGCACTCGACTTCGCGTACTCGATCCACAGCGACCTGGGCAACCAGTGCGTCGCGGTGAAGATCAACAACGAACTGCTGCCGCTGCGCACCGAACTGAAGAGCGGCGACATCGTCGAAGTGATCACCGCGCCGTATTCGAAGCCGAATCCGGCGTGGCTCGGTTTTGTGCGGACGGGCAAGGCACGCTCAGCGATCCGTCACTATCTGAAGACCATGCGGCTCAATGAGTCGGTGCAACTCGGCGAGCGGCTCGTCGATCAGGCGCTGAAGGGCTACGGCCTTGCGCTGTCGGATGCGACACCCGAGGTCTGGGAGAAGCTGGTTCTGTGGACGGGCAACAAAAACCGTCAGGAAATTTTCGCAGATATCGGCCTCGGCCGGCGGGTCGCTGCGGTGATGGCCAAGCGCATCGAAGTGCTGATGAGCGGCCGCGACGCCGATGACGACAGTCCGCGCCCGGAATCCACGTCGCATGCGCCGCCTGTCGTGATCACCGGCACGGAGGGCATGTCGGTGCAGCTGTCTGCCTGCTGCCGTCCGATTCCGGGCGACGACATCATGGGCTACATCGGCATCGGCCTCGGCATGGCGATTCACACGACCGATT
Source organism: Paraburkholderia sp. GAS448 (assembly GCF_050435685.1). NCBI lineage: Bacteria > Pseudomonadati > Pseudomonadota > Betaproteobacteria > Burkholderiales > Burkholderiaceae > Paraburkholderia > Paraburkholderia sp. GAS448. The sequence goes on along the minus strand of NZ_JBNDKT010000010.1, from coordinate 86,322 downwards.
GCCGCGTCGCGCAACGCATCCATCGCCGCGATCCGGGCCGCTGGATCGACGTCGCATGGGCGCCGCAGCCGGGTCGTCTGTTCGATGTCGCCGTGAAGGTGCTGGTGAAGAACACGAAGGGCGTGTTCGCTCGCGTCGCCGCGGACATCACCTCCGCCGATGCCAATATCGTCCACATCGCGATGGACGAAGACCTGTCGCAGGAATCGACGGTGCTCCGCTTCGTGATCCAGGTCAGCGACCGTGTGCATCTCGCGAACGTCATGCGCCGGGTACGCACGAATCCGGACGTGATGCGCATCGCACGCGAACGGCCGAGCGAGGAAGGTCACCATCGCCACGACGGCGGCATGCGGATCGATCGGGAGCGTGCCGACTACTGACGCGTAGTCGGGCGCTCGTGTCACGTGCCTGCGGTGTGGGGAGCATGTCCGTCGGCTGCGGCGAATGCTTGAGCCGATCGACGGGCGCTAACGATTCGCCTGAATTTGCCTGAGTTTGCCGATCAACGCTCGCCGTCTTCATTCTGTACGGCGCATCTTTTCGCTGCTTTGCAGCACCCCGACGCTCTTCAACTCGCCCTGGAGTGAATCTGATGAACGTAGCTGATCTGACCGGCGTTGCGCTCGATTACTGGGTGGCGCGCAGCCTGCATGACTTCGTGCGCGAAATCCACTTTACCGATAGCGGCCAGACAGTCGCGATCCGCGGCAGCGACCGAGGGCGTCCATGGGACGGCCGTTTTACGCCTTCGACGTCGTGGGAAGCTGCAGCGGTCGTGCTGGAGCGGGCGCAGCGACTGGAGCTAAGCGAACGCGCACACCCAGGCGTGGCGCATTGCGTGGCTGCCTTCGAGGGTGGGCATCGGACGGTGGAAGGGCGTGGCGAGTCGTTGAGAACTGCCTTGCTGCGGGCGTTTGTAGCGAGTCGCTTCGGCGACACCGTTTCGGACGTGCTGCGCCAGTCGCAATCGCTGGTTGGCACGCGGGCGGAGCCGATTGGTGAGCAGAGAGCGTCGACTTCGTTCGAAGACCCGCCGTCGCCCGATGGCCGGATCGGCGATATTCAGTCTGCGCCGCGCTGAGTCCTTCATGCCGCCGGGTTTGGTTCGACGATGGACCACAGAGAGGAAAATCCGCGCCGCAAAAGACAAAGGGCCTTCCAGATGGAAGGCCCTTCTTCAGAGGTGGCGCGGCTGGCAGGATTCGAACCCACGACCCCTTGGTTCGTAGCCAAGTACTCTATCCAACTGAGCTACAGCCGCACGCAAAACCGATACTGCTTACAATCTGGCAAAACTTTCTGAAACGAAAGGGCCTTCCCGGAGGAAGGCCCTCGAATAAGTGGTGCGGCTGGCAGGATTCGAACCCACGACCCCTTGGTTCGTAGCCAAGTACTCTATCCAACTGAGCTACAGCCGCACGCAGAAACGAGATTATAGCAAAGCTTCAAAAAAAGGGAAGCGACAAACGCCGATTTGTCCCATTATTCTGATATGTACCCTTGATGGACGGGCGTTTGCCGCGTTGATGCACCATGAACAAAGCTTTTGTCAAAGAATCGACCGAGGATCAGGACGACGATCTCGACGTCGCACAGCCCGAGATACCTGCGGGCACCAAGAACTACATTACGCCCGCCGGCTACCGGCGCCTGCGTGACGAACTGCTGCATCTGATCGACGAGGAGCGGCCGGAAGTGGTGAGGCTGGTGTCATGGGCCGCGTCGAACGGCGACCGCTCGGAAAACGGCGATTACATCTATGGCAAACGGCGTCTGCGCGAAATCGATCGGCGCATCCGTTTTCTGACGAAGCGACTCGATCTGGCGGAGGTCGTGGACAGCAGCAAGCAGGAGAATGTCGATCAGGTCTTCTTCGGCGCGACCATCGATTACGCGACGCAGGATGGCGAAGTGCATACCGTGACAATCGTCGGCGTAGACGAGGTCGACCTGGATCGCGGTCATGTCAGCTGGATCTCGCCAGTGGCGCGGGCTCTGCTGAAGGCGCGGATCGGAGATCAGGTAACGCTGCACACGCCGGCTGGCGCGGAACCGATCGACGTGCTCGATGTGCGGTATCCGCCTGCGGAGGTTGGGACTTGAATCACACCTGGCTTGCAGGACACCAGTCTGAGGCAGGATCGTCCCATCACCGTCCCATCTTTTCGTGGGCTTCCAGGCGGACCCGGCAACAATGAAAAAAGGCGCCGCATGCGGCGCCTTTCGATACTGCAGATGCTTCCGTAAAGCTTAGAAACGGTGACGCAGACCTGCCGTCACAGCAACCTGGTTGCTGGTCGACGATGCGCCGGCGCTACTGCCGTTGGAGGTGTTGTTGATCATCGCGTTGATCGTGGTGCCATTCAGGCCTTCCCCGTTCATTACGTGTTGATATTCACCCTGCAGATAGACGTCGGTACGCTTCGACAGCGCGTAGGACGCTAGCAGGTTGAGTTGGCCCCACTTCGGTTCCGAGCCTGTGCCGAAGTTGGCCTGCGTGTACGTGTACGCGCTTGCAAGGGTCACGGCCGGCGTCAGAGCATAGCGCCCGTTCAATTCGAAGTTCTGGAAGTGAACGCTGTTGCCACCAAAGCCGATGGACTGTCCACCCGCAGTGCTGGGGTTGATGCCGAAACCTTGGGTCAGGTTCGTTTGCGTGTACACAAAGCCAGCCGTTGCCGGTCCAAACGAGTAGTTCGCGCCTGCGCCCCAGGTTTGCTGGCGGTGTGCGAGCAGTGTAGCGTCACCGGAAATCGCGCCGTTCGAGTTCAAAGACGCGAGCGCTGCGGCCGGCGTAGTGCCCGAGAGGCTGTTGTTCAGCTGCAGGTACGCAGCCGCCACGTTGAGGGGGCCGTAAGTGTACGAAGCGCCCAAGCTGTATGCGCGGTTGTTCGCGAATTGACCCGCGGTGTTCGAGAAACCATACATCCCACCGAACTTGAAGCCGGCGTAGTCCGTGCTTTGGAACTTGACCGAGTTGTTCACACGGAACGTGTTGTTCAGGTTGTCGTTATCGAAAGGGTGGGCCGTATACGTGCCGCCGTACTGCGTGCCGGTTAGCGCGAGCGGGGCGACGTAGTCGACCACGCTGTCGTATTGGCGACCGGCGGTCACCGAGCCGAACTGGTTGCTCGACAACCCGACGAATGCCTGACGGCCGAATAAACGGCTGCCATTGCCAAGGGCGCCGCTGTTGATGCTGAAGCCGTTTTCCAACACGAAGATGGCCTTCAGACCGCCACCGAGGTCTTCAGCACCACGCAGGCCCCAGCGGCTACCGTTGATTGCGCCGCTCGTCTGTTGCCAGTTCGCGCCGTGAGCACCGGTAGCGGAGTTCTTCACGTTGTTCGTGTAGGTGATGCCGGCGTCGATCAGGCCGTACAGCGTGACGCTGCTTTGCGCGTGAGCTGCCGTAGCAAAAACGCCCGACAGGGCCGCGACCATGAGTGTCTTTTTCATCTTTGTAGCTCCGAGAACAGGATGGGTTTTGGAAACCCAGGCTTCAGGGAAACGATCACGCAACGCTGCGAGAGGCGAAATTCACGTGAAAACGCGCCAATACAATCAGCGCGTTCGTTTCCAGACAGGGCAGAGTGTAGAGACGTGCTCAGAGGGCAGACATTCCGAAATCCGCAATAGAGTATTACGCGATCGACAATGATGAGAAATTGCGCCCGGAGCCTTACTGGTAACGGCTTCGGCGAGTTCGGCGGGGGTGGCGAGAGTAATGTCAACCTTACGGCGTTGCGCAATTACTACAACAAATAATGCGCAAAAACGACGCAGGATTCGGTTTCTGGATGATTATTGTTGTTTATGAAATAGATGGTTGCAATTACTGTTGTCAATCGCCCTGCCACTGGGCGCTATACTGAAAGTTCTGCTTTCCGAAGCAGACTTTTTCGTTGACGAAAAAGATCTCCAAACCTTTGTCGGCGCGGCCTTCCAGCCGCGCTTTTTTTTTGCCCCTCGCGTTCCGGGGCTTGATTACCCTGCTAGTTGCCGCTGGCTGTCGGGCTTGCAGCGGCAAGCTCGAAGCCGGAGGACACGCTCCAATCTTCCATTACGTAGCGTCGGGCGTCCATAGGGGATGACAGCAGGTTCTGCCAGTGATCGCCATGCCACATGGGATCGAACTCGGATGCGGAGGCGGCCTTCCCAGGCTCAGCGCCGGATGATGCCGTTGACTCACGAGAATGAAAAAGCCAGCGGGTCAGTCGGCGGAATTCACCAAAAAACATGACAATCTCCCGTTACATACTGCTGCTTTGCATGTTGATGTGAATGCATTACTTGAACAACCGGTATAAACACTTACGAAAGACACTTTTTGTTACACCTATGGTAAATATTTCCTGTATTCGTTTAAAAAAACTCATCTGGGCGTAATATTGACCTGTTTGAATGGCTTGAGCGATTTTAACCAGGCAGTCACTTCAGATTGGTTTATCGTGAAATTCACCGGGTCGTCTCCAAGAATTCGCTTGACGGCCGCTCTTCGTTCCCCGTATAACGGCAATGCTGAATATCGAGTGCCGTGCGTTATGCTGAATAGCGCTTTCGCGCACCTTCAGTAATGGAATGCAGTATCGTAATCAGCATAAGGGCGTTGCCCGTTTTGATTAAAATCTCGAGGGAAACTGGAATATGGAAACCGGTATCGTCAAATGGTTCAACGATGCTAAAGGCTTTGGCTTCATTACGTCGGATACGGGCGGCGAAGATCTGTTCGCGCATTTCTCGGAAATTCGCGCGGAAGGTTTCAAGTCGCTAAAGGAAAATCAGCGCGTATCGTTTGAGGTGAAAGCGGGCCCGAAGGGCAAGCAGGCGGCAAATATCCGTCCGCTGTAGGGCGGCGCCCGCCGCGCGGCCTCGCTGCGGCAGCCGGAAAAGCCCTCGACAGGTCGAGGGCTTTTTTGTGATTGTAAAAGAGCGCGTGGACTTATCAGAGGCGGTAACCGCGCCTTCGCCTGTGTTTTTTCGGATCGGTGCGGTTAAGGTCGTACGGCGAGCCGGCTTTATCCTTCAACTGCTGGGCGTTATTCTGGCTGCTGTATTAATCAACTGGACGTCGCTTGGGCAGTTGAAATAACAATATAACGTTGATCTCCGGTATGTGATTCCAGATGAGTGCCTCGCGTTAATCCTCGCGGCTCGACAAAAACTTCGCCGCCGGCTCCTGCCTGCGCGGTAACTGGTGCATACTTGCCCAAAGTCACGCCGGAACCGCATTTCTCATGTCTCAACAGTTTTTGCCGACCCCGGCAATTGACGTACCCATTGCATTCGTCGACCTGGAAACCACGGGTGGATCAACCAGCGAGCACCGCATCACCGAGGTCGGCGTTGTTGAAGTAGGGCCGCAAGGTGTTTCCCGGTGGAGCACGTTGCTCGATCCGCAGCAACCTATTCCGCCTTTCATCCAGCAGCTCACCGGCATCACCGATGCAATGGTCCGCGGCGCGCCCACGTTCGAAGCGATCGCGCCGACGCTGCTCGAGCGTCTGAAGGGCAAGCTGTTCGTCGCCCACAACGCCAGTTTCGACCGCGGCTTCCTGCGCGGCGAATTTGCCCGCGTCGGGATGTCGTTCAATCCGGATGTGTTGTGCACGGTGCGGCTGTCGAGGGCCTTGTTCCCGGCCGAAAAGCGGCACGGTCTTGACGCACTGGTCGAGCGCCACGCGCTCGTCCCATCCGACCGGCACCGTGCGCTCGCCGACGCCGATCTGCTATGGCAGTTCTGGCAGCGTCTGCATGGCCTCGTGCCACTTGATGCGCTGCGCACGCAGATCGAGCGGACTACGCGCTATTTCCAGCTTGCAGGCGACATCACCGAGGATCTGCTCGACACCGCGCCGGCCGGCTGCGGCGTCTATGTGTTTTACGGGGAAGAGGATCTGCCGCTCTACGTCGGACGCAGTGTGCGGGTGCGTCAGCGGGTGCGGGCGCATCTGACTGCCGAACGTCGCTCGGCAAAGGACATGCGCCTTGCGCAGCAGGTGCGGCGCGTCGAATGGCTCGCGACAGGCGGTGAACTGGGAGCGCTGCTCGCCGAGGCGCAATGGATCTCGACGCTGCACCCGCTTCACAACCGTGCGCCGCGCGTCGGAAGAGGCGACCCGATGGACGCGCCGTGGCCGTTCGCTGGACCGGTCGCCTTTGAAGAGCGCGATGCCGAACTGCGGACGGCCGTTTTTCACGTTGTCGACCGGTGGCGCTACCTCGGCAGCGCGTCGTCCCTGGAAGAAGCTGAGACGCTGCTTGTGCCTGGTATCGCCGGCGCGTTTGAACTGTCGACGTACCGGATCCTGCAAACCCATCTGGCCCGCGGCCTTCAGGCGACGCTGCTGACGGCGCCGGCGAGCGCCGCTTCGCCAGCCATCGCAGGTGCCGCGAGCGTCGCTTAACCGGTCGCGCCTACTCCACCCGATTCGCAGACGTGACCGAGTGCGTGCGTGAGCGCGCTCGAATGTGCGGCGTCGTAGCGGGTCAACGATTTCCAGTTAGCGATTCCCTGCGCTACCCGCGACGGGCAATCTGCTGCGGTGCGCAATGGCTGCACGCGCGCGAGTCCGGCCACCATCGCCTGCGTCAAACGGTCAAGCTGAGGTCGCGTATTCGTGGCCAGATCAGGTGCGGCGCCCGTGGGCGGCTGGCCGCTGCGCCACGCTTCGAACAGTGCGTTCTGCACCTCCTTGCTCGCATCGATCTGATCCTGAAAGAACGCCTGTGCGAACGCCGGGTCGACATTGAGCGCGGTCGCGCGTTTCGCTACGTCGGCAAGCAGGGCGTTTTCGCGCGGCGTGTCGGTAATGTCCTGGTGATTCGCCCACTTATAGCGGGCGACAGGCTCAGCCAGTGCGAGACGCTGTGACGCAAGTGCGATGAGGTTGGTGAGGGCGGTATCGTCACCGTCGGCGGATGCGGGAAGCGGATTGACCGCAAGCACGGTCGCAATCGCCGCGGCGCATAGCGCGCCAGCGCGAGTCATGAGTTTCATGGGCAGGAGATTTGGCCGGATGGCCGGAGCAGGAAAAGCAGAAGAATAGACCAGGTACTACAGATCGGCAGCAGGCAGGCAACGCCACGCCCGCCGAATCCTGCCGGATTCAGCGGTGCTCAGGCGATTGACGCCCGCGCACGCGTGCTCAACGCAATGCCTCCACGCGACCAGCATCACCACGCCGGCAGCGCGGAGTTTCGCGAAACGTCACAAGCACCAACGTTACTTCTGCTCGCACGACTTGCGTTGTTCGTCGAAAAACGCGCGGACGTGCTCCGGTAGTTCAGCCCCGAGGAACTCAACGCCTGCGGGTTCCGGATCCGGACACATTACCTTGTCCGGGGTCGGAATTCTTGGCGGTTTGTTATCCATGATCTTCTCCTTTACGAATCGATTATCTGCCTCGGTCCCCGTTTAACACCAGTGCTGCGAAGCTGCGTTATCGGTTTCGCCGTTTGATTGTTGCTTTAACGGCACACTACTGTTCGTTTTGATGGCGCTTGAATAGAATTTAACGATTGCCTGCAATTCACGTTATACATACCGCGTTATCGGACGCTTGCCATACTGCGCGCTCACTTTTCCTTGAGACGCGATGAAACGTTCGACGACGCGCTGGATCGGCCTCGTATGGCTGGCGCTGGTGCTCAATGTACTGGCGCCCGTCATCGGCTATGCGCGCATCGCAACCGCGCAGGGTCCGCTCACCGTCGAGTTCTGCCATGCCGGCGGCGCACAGAACGTCGTCCTCGATCTCAACGGAGACAACAAGGACGACGGCACCTCCACGCCTCATCCCGTCGCTCCGCACTGCGTCTACTGCCCGGGCTTCGCCGCGAACTTCGCTCTCGGCTCGAGTTTTCCGCTACTTGCCGCACCAGTCTCGACACCTGCCTACGTGCGGGTATTCGAGGTCGCGCCTGTTTTTGTGCGGCGCAGCGTGCGCGTCGCGCAACCACGCCCCCCACCTGTAACGCTGATCTGAAGCTCTTCGCCCGTCCGTGTGCTGTGCCTCTCGCGGCGCACGGAACGTCGCTGTACGTTCCTCGCTCACGCCTTCAACGCCATTGAGCGCAGGCGTTGGTGTTGGTCGTGTGCGGCGTCTTCGATCACGTTTTCAGGATTTTTCAGGCGCATCGCTTTCGCTGCGCTGCCCGCGCGTCGACCGCTTTCGGTCACATGCGCGGCGGCGTTCGCCATTCAAACTGCCTGGGGCGAACAGACAGCCCCTGATTTTTTAATAACGAGTGATTCCGCTATTCCGTTGACGAGCGCGAATACTTTGCAGGCAGTCACGGTTAATGCGGCACGTTCGGCATTTGCAGCGGATACGCCCGCGGTCGTTGAAACGATCAATCGTTCGAAAATCGACGCTCGCAATATCGTCAATACGGAAGACGCCTTGAAGTACGCGCCCAATCTGATGGTGCGCAAGCGCTTCATCGGCGATCGCAATTCGGTTTTTTGCCGGCCGCGATTTCAACAAGCTGCAAAGCGCTCGCGGTCTCGTCTATGCCGACGGGCTGCTGCTGTCGAACCTGCTCTGCTCGAGTTACGCCTATCCGCCGCGCAGGTCGCTGATCACGCCCGGCGATATCGCGCAGGTCGAAGTGCTCTGCGGACCGTTCTCGGCGCTGTACCCCGGCAACTCGCTCGGCTCGACCGTGCAGACCACGACGAGGAAGCCAGCGAAGCTCGTGGCATCGCTAACGCGTCTCGTCCGTGCGCGCTTCAGCCGGAGCCGGAGCCGGAGCGGGCACGCGTACCGGACGGTCGTAGCTGGCCGGCTTGCCGGTCACTTCGACCTGTCCGTGGATGCGGGCCTGGTGGCCGTCCGCGAACATGTAGTACGGGAAAGGACGTGCGGGTTCCGACACCGCGTCCAGACGCGCGACGAGTTCTGGCGCAAGCGTGAAGTCGAGCGAGCCGAGCGACTCCTGCAACTGTTCGGGCTTCGTCGCGCCGACGATGATGCTCGACACCCCCCGCTTCTGGTGCAGCCAGTTCAGGGCGACCTGTGCCATCGGCCGGCCGGCTTCGTTGGCGACGGCTTCCAGTTCCGCGACGATGCGGAAGTTGCGCTCGGTCAGTTTGTCGAAACCCGGAGGCGGCGCGCTCGCGAGGCTTGCGAGGCGCCCGCTGCCGGACACGTTACCCGCGACGTTACCCGCGACGCCACCTTGCGACGGCCGGTACTTGCCCGACAGCACACCCATCCCGAGCGGGCTCCAGGGCACGAGCCCCATCCCCAGGTTGGCGGCGAGGTCGGCGAATTCGTTTTCCGCGTTGCGTTCGATCATCGAGTATTCGAGCTGCATGGCCGCGACCGGCTCGAAACCTCGCCAGTCGGCGAGTGTCTGGGCGCGGCCCGCAAACCATGCCGGTGTATCCGAAAGGCCGACATAGCGGATCTTGCCTGCGCGCACGGCGTCGTCCATTGCGCGCATCACCTCGTCCACCGGCGTGACGCGGTCCCACGTGTGCAGGTAGTACAGATCGATGTAGTCAGTGCCGAGGCGCTTCAGTGAGCCGTCGAGCGCGCGGATCAGGTTCTTGCGGTGATTGCCACCCGCATTCGGGTTGCCGCTTTCGGCGTTGTAGCTGTACTTGGTGGCGATCACCAGACGGTCGCGCAAGCCGCGCGCCGCGGCGAACTTGCCGACCCACTTCTCGCTCGTGCCTTCGGTGTAGAGGTCGGCGCTATCGATGAAATTGCCGCCCGCGTCCACGTAGAGATCGAACAGGCGCTGGGCGGCCTTTTCGTCCGCGCCCCAGCCCCATTCGGTGCCGAAGGTCATCGTGCCGAGCGAGATCGGGCTCACGCGCAGGCCTGAGCGGCCGAGCAGGGTATAGCGGTTCATCGTCATGGCTGTCTCCTTGAAGGTGTCCGGAAAATCTCCGGGGTGACGCGGCGATAGACGTATGGTGCGCTCATTCTTTCTGTGGAAAAATCCGCTCTGTCTGAATGGATTGTGAAGCCGGACTTCACAATGGAGATCGTATGGATCCCGCGCAATTACCCGCGTTGATGGCGTTCGATTCGGTGGCCCGGCATGGGAGCTTCACGCATGCGGCGGGGGAGACGGGCGTGTCGCCGTCGGCGCTGTCGCAGACCATCCGCGCGCTGGAGACGCAACTCAACGTGCGGCTCTTCAACCGGACGACGCGCCGCGTCGCGCTGACGGAAGCAGGCGCGCAGTTTCTGGAGCGCGTGCGGCCCGCGCTGGCGGCGCTCGACGCCGCCTTCGATTCGCTCGACGAGGCGCGCGATCATCCTGCCGGCACATTGCGCATCAATCTGCCGCGAGTGGCGAGCGAGTTGCTGGTGCTGCCGCATCTCGCGGAATTCACGCTCGCGTATCCGCACATCCGGCTGGAACTGGCGCTCGACGACGGACTCGCCGACCTCGTCGGCGAAGGTTTCGATGCCGGTATCCGCCTTGGCGAGCGTGTCGCGCAGGATATGGTCGCGGTTCCGCTTTCCAGCGAGGTCCGGATCGCAGTGGTCGGCTCCCCGGCGTATTTCGTGCGCTTGCCGAAACCCGGGACACCGGACGATCTCGCCGCACACAACTGCCTGCGCTACCGCTTTTTAACCAGCGGCGGGATCTATCGATGGGAATTCGCTCAACCCGGCAACGCGCAGCGGGTGTTCGAGGTCGAGACACAGGGGAGCTTCGTCACCAACGATCTGCGGACCATGGTGCGGGCGGCGGAGGACGGCGTCGGTCTGCTGCATGTGATCGACGACTATGTGCGCGAACAGATCGAGGATGGCCGCCTCGTCCGCGTGCTCGGTGAATGGTGCCCGTCGTTTCCGGGGTTTTATCTGTACACCGCAAGCCGCGCGCAGATGCCGCTGAAGCTCAGGGCGTTGATCGATTTTCTGGTGATGAAGAGGCGCGAGCGCGAAGGGCGGTGAAGTGCCCCCGAGCGCCGCCGGGTTTCACCTTGTTCGGCTTCCCCGCGTCCGCCCTGAGTGTGCGGTCATTGCTTCCTTGACGGCATCCCGGATACAGCCCGCGAGCAACTCTGACGCGCGCGTGCGCGACGCCCTCATCGGGCGCGCGATCACGAGCGGCTGCCGGATCGTCTCTTCGCGAATGGGCCGCTCGACGACGCCGGTGGTGCTTGCGGCCGCTGCGCTCTGGGTAATGAGCAGCGACACGCCCAGCCCGTTCGCGACCATGCCTCTCACGAGTTCGAGCGAGGTCGCCTTGTAGCGCACCTCCGGCGACAGCCCGCATTGCCAGAAAGGCGCCATCAGAAACTCGCGGCTGTGCGGCAGATCGATCAGGATGAGCGGCTCTTTCGCGAGTTCGTGCAATGACAATCCGCCGCGCGCTTTAGCAAGCCGCGAGCCGGCAGGCACCAGCCCGTACGGACGCAGTTCAGCGAGACATTCGCGATCGATATCGGTCGGCAACCCGACGTCGTAAGTCAGCGCGAGTTCGATGTGGCTGCTGTGAAGCCAGTCCTCGAGTTGCACCAGATCACCTTCGACGAAACGAACCGCGAGATTCGGAAAGCGCGTTCGTGCGATGCGCAGCAGCACGGGCAGATACACCGGCGCGAGCGTCGTGAAGACGCCGATCTGCACTTCGCCCGATGCGGCGTCGCCGCTATCGTCTGCTTCGAAGGCGGCAGCGGCGGTCAGCAGTTGCCGCGCTTCCGCGAGCTTGCGTACGCCGAAGCGCGTCAACGCCATCTTCGAGCCTGATTCGCGGGCAAACAGCGCCTCATCGAAAAGCGTTTCCAGTTCACGGATGGCCACCGAGATAGACGGCTGCGAAACGTTCAGTTGTTTCGCGGCCGCCGTCGTGCTGCCCGTTTCCGCTGCAGCCGCGAAATACCGGAGAAGCCGCAAGGAGATGCGCATTAAAAAATCCTATACGTCATAATTTATTTGAATATTTTACTTGATAGGTTGGGATGTCGAGAATCGGGCCGTTGGATGTCGATCCGGCGTGCAGTGCGACCCGCGTTTTCGTAAGACGCAACAGGCGCCGGAAACATGCAGTCGATCGATCGTCCAGACCTGATTTCACCAAGGAGTGTGCTGTGGCCCTTCCCAACCTCCCGCTCGCCGGCGTACGCGTCGTCGACTTTTCACGCGTACTTGCCGGGCCTTTCTGCACCGCGCTGTTGAGCGACCTCGGCGCCGACGTGATCAAGATCGAGCCGCCCACGGGTGACGACTATCGCTCGGTGGGGCCCTTCGCCGATGGCGAAAGCGGCCTCTTCGCAGCGATGAACCGCAACAAGCAAAGCATCGTCATCGATCTGAAAATCGACGCGGGCCGCGATCTCGCGCAGGCATTGAGCGCGAGCGCGGATGTGGTGGTCGAGAATTTTCGGCCCGGCGTCGCGGACAAGCTCGGGATCGGTTATGCGCATCTCAGCGAGTTGAATCCTGCGCTCGTGTACGCAAGCGTGTCGGGATTTGGACAAACCGGTCCGGAGTCGCATCGCCCCGCCTATGACATCATCCTTCAGGCGATGTGCGGCCTGATGGATGCGACCGGCTCGCCAGACGGCACGCCGACGCTCGTCGGCGAATCGGTGTCGGACGTCGTGAGCGGCCTGTTCGCTTCGTGGGGGGTGCTGGCCGCGCTACTGTCGCGCGAGAAGACGGGCAAGGGCACGCACGTCGATGTGTCGATGTTCGATGCCACGCTGAGCCTGAGCGCCACACTGGTCGCGCGCTTTGCGGCGACGGGTATCGCGCCGCAGCGGGTGGGCAACCGCCACCCTTCGTCTGCGCCGTTCGGTGCATATCGCGCAGCCGATGGTTTTTTCGTCGTGGCAGTACTGAACAACAAACTGTTCGAGACGTTTGCGCACGCGATCGGGCAGCCGCATCTCGCATCTGATTTACGGTACATGTCCGACGAATCGCGCTGCCGCTTCGAAGCGGATCTGCGCGCCAGCATCGAAGCGTGGTCGGCCGAACGCACCGTCGACGAGGTCAACCGCGTTCTGGGCGCAGCCGGCATTCCGGTTGCGCCGATCCGCAACGTGCAGCAGGCGCTCGAGAGCGATCACGCAGCGTTTCGTGGCTTGTTGACCGACGTGCCGCACAACGATGGCCGCCCGATGCGCCTGCCGTCGCAGCCGGTGAAGTTCTCGGCGTACGACAGGAACCGCGTCACATCCGCGCCTGGACTTGGCGAGCACACGGAGCCGGTATTGAAGGCGTTGGGCCTCACCGCCGGGCGGATAGGCGAACTGCGCGCGAGCGGCGCACTAGGCCGTGACGTGAGCGCGGCGGCAACTGCCGCTACAACAGAAAGCGAACTGACGAAGGAGAAACACCATGCTTAAGCGGATGGGCGTCGAGCAGACCGACATCGAGATTGCGGATGCCATCGAACGCTTCGCCCAAAGCGAGCTGGCGCCGCAAGCCGCGCAGGTGGACCGGGAAGAGATTCCGACGACACGTTATGTGAAGCAGCTTGCCGAACTCGGCGTGATGGGGATGAACCTGCCTGAGCGGTGGGGCGGAATCGGTGCGTCGCCGGTCGCGATCATTCTGTCGCTGGTGGAAATCGCGAAGGCTTGCGCGGCCACGTCGTCGATGATCGGTGCGCACTATCTGGCAACCGATTCGATTCTGATCGGCGGCGATGACAGCCTGCGCGACCGTTACCTTCCCGAAGCGGCTGCTGGCACGAAGCTCGGCGCGTTCGCGCTGACCGAGCCGCGTGCAGGATCGAATCCCGCCGATATGGCGACGCGCGCCACCGTCGAAGGCGACGGGTACCGCATTCGCGGCGTGAAGCACTTCATTTCGAATGCGGATGCGGCGGACTTCATCGTGGTGTACGCGAAGACCGATCCTGAGGCGGGCGCGCGCGGCATCAGTGCGTTCGTCGTCGATCGTCATACACCGGGCGTCGATGTGTCGCCGGCTGAGAAGCTGATGGGTATTCGCGGCGCGCCGGCGCACGAAGTCGCGCTCGACTGTTTCGTGCCGGCGGCCAACCGTGTTGGTGCTGAAGGCACGGGCTTTCGCACCGCGATGAAAGTGCTCGATAACAGCCGGCTCGATGTCGCGGCAACGAGTCTCGGTATCGCGGAAGCGGCGCTCGCGGGCGCGGTCGAATGGGCGAAGCAGCGTCAGGTGGGCGGCGAGCCGCTTGCACGCAAGCAGGGTCTGCAATGGATGTTCGCCGATATGAAGACGCGACTCGAGGCCGCGTGGCTGCTCACGCTGCAGGCGGCTGCCCGGCGCGCGGCGGGCGAGCCGTTCACGGATGCGGCGTCGATGGCGAAGCTTTATGCATCGGAGACGGTCGCGTTCGTCACCGATACCGCGTTGCAGATCCACGGCGGCTACGGCTTTACACGCGAGATGCCGCTTGAGCGGCTGGTGCGCGACGCGCGCATTTTGCGCATCTACGAAGGATCGTCGGAAATCCAGCGCACGGTGATTGCGCGTTCGGTGCTTGCGTGATTGATCAGGAAAGAGGGAGTCCTCGCGAACCTACACGGCGACGTGTCCCTCAAGATACGCGGCCGTGCGACTTTCCATGGTGCGCGCGATCACATCCGGCGTGCCCGACGCGACGATCCGGCCACCCGTTTCTCCCGCCCCCGGACCGACATCGATGATCCAGTCGCTCTGCGCCGCGACGCGCATGTCATGTTCGACCACCACCACTGTGTTGCCCGCATCGACGAGTCCTTGCAACTGGACGACAAGCCGGTCGACGTCGGCGGGATGCAGGCCGGTGGTGGGCTCATCGAGGACGTAGAGCGTGTCGCCGCGCTGTGCGCGCTGCAGTTCCGTCGCGAGCTTGATGCGCTGCGCCTCGCCGCCGGATAACTCGGTCGCCGGTTGCCCCAGCCGCAGATAGCCGACACCGATGTCGCGCAGCACCGCCAGCGGCCGCATCACGTTCGGCTCGTCGGCAAAGAAGTCGCATGCGGCATCGACCGTCAGTTCAAGCACCTCGGCGATGTTGCGTTCGCACCATTTAGCCTCCAGTGTCTGCGGGTTGTAGCGCGTGCCGTGACACGTCGAGCAGGGCGCATAGACGCTCGGCAGAAACAGCAGTTCGACGCTGACGAAGCCTTCCCCTTCGCACGTCGGGCAGCGCCCTTGCGCGACATTGAACGAGAAGCGGCCGGCGCTGTAGCGGCGCTTGCGCGCGAGCGGTGTATCGGCGAAAAGCTTGCGCACGTGATCGAAGAGGCCGGTATAGGTCGCGAGATTCGAACGCGGCGTGCGACCGATCGGCTTCTGATCCACGCGCACGAGACGGCGCACTGCGCTCATGCCTTCGGTGATCTTGCCGCCTGTCGGGACGTCGGCGGTGACGAAGAGCGGATCGCGCTCGTCCTCGTCGTCGCTTTCGATGACGCGGCCAAGCTGCCTGCCAACCAGTTCCGGCAAGGCTTGACTGACGAGGCTCGACTTGCCTGAGCCAGAGACGCCAGTGACCGTCGTGAAGCAGCCAAGCGGAAACGCGGCGTCCAGCTCATGCAGGTTGTTGCGGGTGACTTTCGCGAGTCGCAGCCAGCCCCTGGCAGCGCGTGGTGCGCGCCTGACCGGCGCATGCAGGCCGAACAGGTGACGGCCGGTCTGCGATGCTTCAACCTTCGCGAGACCCTCAGGCGGTCCGCTATAGATCACGTGGCCGCCATGCTCGCCGGCCGCCGGGCCGACGTCCACGAGCCAGTCGGCAGAGCGCATCATCTGCAGATCGTGTTCGACGACAAAGAGCGAATTGCCACCCGCCTTCAACCGCTGCAACGCGGCGAACAAGGCTTCGCCATCGGCGGGATGAAGGCCCGCCGACGGCTCGTCGAGCACATACACTACGCCGAACAGTTGCGACGACAACTGCGTGGCGATTCGCAGACGCTGCAACTCTCCCGACGACAACGTCGGCGTGCTGCGATCCAGCGCGAGGTAACCGAGCCCGAGATCGATCAGCGTGGACAGACGCTCGAGCAGCTCTGCGGCGATGCGCTGCGCAGCGACGCGCTTCTCGTCGGACAGATTGGGCGTGCGTCGTACATCGGGAGAGGCTTTGTGCGCCGAACCGCCCGAGGCAACGCGACGCTCGGTGGCGGCGCGCATCGCCCGTTTGCTGAGAATGCCGCTCGCTTTGGCGGCGCCCGCATCGAACCATTCGCCGAGCGCGACTGGGCGCAAAACCTCCGCCAGACGGTCGAGCGGCAAGCGCGTGAATTCGGCGACGTCGAAACCCGCGAAGGTCACTGACAGCGCTTCCCGTTTGAGCCGTTTACCGTGGCAGGTCGGGCACTCGCTGCTCACCATGAATTGCGACACACGTTTTTTCATCAGCGCGCTCTGCGTGTTGGCGAAGGTGTGCAGCACGTAGCGGCGCGCGCCGGAGAAGGTGCCCTGATAGCTTGGCTCGGCCTTGCGTTTGAGCGCCGCGCGCGTTTCCTTTGGGCTCAGGCCGGCATAGACGGGCACGGTGGGTGTTTCGTCCGTGAAGAGGATCCAGTCGCGGTCTTTCTTCGGCAGAAGACGCCATGGCGTATCGACGTCGTAGCCGAGCGTCACGAGTATGTCGCGCAGATTCTGTCCGTGCCACGCCGGTGGCCATGCCGCAATTGCGCGCTCGCGGATGGTCAGCGAATCGTCGGGCACCATCGATTGCTCGGTAACTTCGTAGACGCGTCCGAGGCCGTGACACGTCGGGCACGCGCCCTGGACCGTGTTGGGCGAGAAGTCTTCGGCAAAGAGCATCGGCTGCTTTGGCGGATAGGAGCCCGTGCGCGAATACAGCATGCGCACGAGGCTCGACAGGGTCGTGACGCTGCCCACCGACGAGCGCGCGCCTGGGGATCCGCGTTGCTGTTGAAGTGCGACGGCGGGCGGCAGACCTTCGATCGAATCGACTTCGGGTACGCCGACCTGTTCGATCAGGCGCCGCGCGTAGGGCGCGACGGATTCGAAATAACGGCGCTGGGCTTCCGCGTAGAGCGTGCCGAAGGCAAGCGACGACTTACCCGAGCCCGACACGCCAGTGAACACGACGAGCGCATCGCGCGGTATGTCGACATCGATGCTCTTCAGATTGTGTTCCCGGGCGCCGCGTACGCGCACGAAGCCCGTGGGCGTGGTGGCGGGGATGTCCTTGGCGAGTGGGGGAGGGCGGCGACGGGAGGTGTTCATATTGGCGAGGGGGGCAGTTTCGTCTGTGAAGACCCTGCCTGGGGGCGGACGTTCAATGCCCAGGCAGTGCCAGTGGTCGCATAGGGAGGACGGTGCTGTTGATGTCGCGCGCAAGGCCCTGGATGCTGGGAGCCACTTTAACTGATACTGGTGGGCGCGTTCGGGTCGCGTGCCGCCGATCGCAGCCTGGCGACGTTGAAGCTGTGTATGCCAATTGCATGACGCAGCACCCGGCCAACTCCGGCCGCCAGGCTTTGCGCAAGAGCTGACACTCAGATGTCCGGTGCACATGCCGACGAAGACACCGGCCCGCTAAAGCATCCTAACCCGCCGCTGCCCGCCGAGCCTGGCCGCTTCCGCCAGGTGACTGACGTCGCGTGGGACGTCGCAGGCAACACCTACATCAGCGACGGCTATATCAACTCGCGCGTCGCGAAAGTCGATCGCGACGGCGACTGGATCAAGTCCTGGGGCGACCGCGGCACCGGGCCGGGGCAGTTTCATACTCCGCATAGCATCGCGGTCGATGCGCACGACAACACCTATGTCGCGGACCGCAGCAACCGGCGCATTCAGGTGTTCGACACCGAGGGCAATTTCCAACGGCAATTCACGATCGACGTTCCGGTGCCGCCGGACGCACGTCCGCCGATCGGCAACATGCCGGATGAAGCGGCAATCGCGGCCGGCACGTTTGCGCCAGGCTCTCCGTGGGCCATCTGCATCTCGCCCGGACCGAATCAGGTGCTCTACAGCGCAGACGGTTTTCCAGGCCGTATCTACAAGATGACGCTCGACGGCCGGGTCCTCGGCGTGTTTGGCAAATCAGGCAAGCAGCCGAAGCAATTCGGCTGGATTCATCAGATGGCGTGCCCATCGGAGAACGTGCTGTTCGTCGCCGAACTGCTGAACTGGCGCGTGCAAAAGCTGGTTCTGCACGCTTGATCCGCGGTTGGGTCGAACATGTTTGTCGCCCACAGGTGCATGTCCCGCTTTCACTGGCAGCGAGCTGCCAGTCCCGTGGCCATGGTGTAGGTCAATAGAGGTCGACGATGGCCATGACGCGCTTGAGATTGTTCGCGAGCACATGCAGGTTCATCCCGATGCTGGCGCCGTCATCGTCAGTCCGCCATTCGGATAAGCGCCGCTCCGCTATTTCTGAAGAGCGTTACGCTGCAACCCGTGGGCACATCGTTGAAACGGATCGACATGCCATGCATGCCGGCGACCGCGTGCGTCAGGCTCAGTCCGAGACCGTTGCCGGGCGTGTGCCGGCTTGCCTCGCCACGATAGAAGCGGCGCAGCACCGCCTGCCTCTCCTCCGGCGCGATCCCCGGGCCGTCGTCAGCAATCGTGATGCCGAAGCCCACAACGTCGT
Source organism: Paraburkholderia sp. GAS448 (assembly GCF_050435685.1). Lineage (NCBI taxonomy): Bacteria > Pseudomonadati > Pseudomonadota > Betaproteobacteria > Burkholderiales > Burkholderiaceae > Paraburkholderia > Paraburkholderia sp. GAS448. The sequence goes on along the minus strand of NZ_JBNDKT010000010.1, from coordinate 67,782 downwards.
GGAACAGATGCACTGACACGTGACCGGCTTCCGGCGCAAACTTGATTGCATTTTCGACCAGGTTTGCGAGTGCTTCAAACAGCAGATTGCGGTCCCCCTGTACCTCGATCGCGCCGGTGGCAGTGCGTCGATAGTCGAGCGCGACGCGCTTTTCTTCTGCAGTCGGTTCATAGAACTCGATGACGTCGTCGGCGACCGCGGCGAGATCGACCGTCACGAAGTTTCCGCGCCGTGCGTTGCTCTCGATTTCCGAAATGCGCAGCAGAGCGTTGAAGGTGCGCAGAATGCCGCCCAATTCCACGATCGCATCCTCGGTGGCAGCCCGATAGCTCTGTTCCGAAACGGCGCGCCGTTGCGCGCGCTCCAGTCCTGCCAGCAACCGCGTGAGCGGCGTACGCAAGTCGTGGGCGATGGCGTCGCACACGCCCTTGACCTCGTGCATCAGCCGTTCGATTTCGTCGAGCATGCCGTTCACGACGCGGACCAGCCGGTCGATGTCGTCCTGCTTGGCCTGCACGGGCAACCGGCGGCTGAGATTGCCCGCCACAATTTCCTCAATCGACCTGGTCACCGCATCCAGCCGCCGGACGGCGCCGAAGCCGACGATTGCCGCGCCGGCCAGGCCAGTAATCAGCATCAGGACGCCGGCCGACAGTAGCGCATGCAACAGTTCTTCGTCGAAGTGGTCGAGTTCGCGAATGTTCTGACACAGCAATGCCGTGCGCCCATCCGGAATCTGTGCAGCGATGCAGCGCCCAGGCACATTTCTCTCCGGCAGTGCAAGGCGCATCGAAAACGGCTGGTTGAAGTACGGCAGCGCCGGCCGGTCGCCGGGGAAGCCGCCCGCAATGTGATTGCCCCGCGCGTCGAACAGCGCAAACGGACGCTGGTGACGTGGATCGAACTGGCTCTGGTGATTGAAGCGTGCCACCAGTTCTGCAGGGCGCTCCCGTGTGAGCGCCGCGTGCTCGCGCAGCAGCCAGTCATCGACGCGCTCCATCTCGAAGCCCGTGATCTCGACGTACAGGTAGGCGAATAGCAGGAGCGAGACGACGCCGAACAACACGAGAAACAGCGTCGCGAGACGAAAACTGGTGGTGCGGCGCAGATCAATCAGGCGCACGGAGCGTATATCCCGAACCGCGTACGGTATGGATCATTGGCATCGAACCGGCCGGGTCGAGCTTCTTCCTCAGGCGACTGATATGGACGTCGATCACGTTGGTACGCTCGTCTAGACGATAATCCCACACGGCCTCGAACAGCATTGTGCGGCTGATCGTCTGGCCGGCGTGCTGCATCAGATATTCGAGCAGCCGGTATTCGCGCGGCAGCAGCCCAACGGGGCGTCCGGCGCACGTGACTTCGCGCGTGAGCAAATTGAGCCGCAGCGGCCCCACCTGATATTCCTGGACGCTTGCAGGCACATCGCGGCGGCGCATCAGTGCGTCGAGACGCGCGGTCAGTTCGATGAATTCGAAGGGCTTGGTCAGATAGTCGTCGCCGCCGGCGCGCAAGCCACGCACACGCTCGTCCACCGCGGAGAGCGCGCTCAGGATCAGCACGGGCGTGACGACGCCTGCGCTGCGCAATGCGGCCAGCATGCCAAGTCCTTCGAGGCCGCCGGCGAGCATGCGGTCGAGCACGATGGCGTCGTACTGCCCGGCGACGGCCAGCATCAGGCCATCACGGCCGGTTTCGGCCGAGTCGACGCGACAACCGTGATCGGTGAGTGCGCCGATGATTTCTTCACGTGTCTGGCGGTCGTCCTCGACGACCAAAACGTTCGACATGCCGGGTTCCGGAGTATGGGCGTATTGAGACGCCACGGTCGGACAGATGGGTTTGCGCTACGCTATGCGGTCACAGTATGCATTGGCGCGGAAAACATCCGCTTCGCGCCAACATGAAAAAAATTTAACACAGTCCAGCTTAAGGTTGTTTAGCATGCGAATCCTGATCGTGGAAGACGATGCGCGCGGCAGTCACTTCATCGCACGTGGCCTGACAGAAAGCGGCCACATTGTCGATACGGCTGCCGATGGCGCAACTGGCCTCGCACTCGCGCGGGAAGGCATCTATGACGTCATCGTAACGGATCGCCGGCTGCCCGCGCTCGGGGGTATCGAACTCGTGACGCAATTGCGCACGCATGGTCACGCGACGCCGGTATTGATGTTGTCTGCCGTCGCGGGGCTGACTGACCGGGTCGACGGGATTCGTGCGGGATGCGACGATTATCTGGCCAAGCCGTACGCGTTTGCCGAGTTGCTTGCCCGTGTGGAAGCGTTAGCGCGTCGGGCCGATCGCGCGCGTCTGCGGGACGTTTTGCAAGTGGCCGATCTGGCGCTCGACAGGCGCGCACGCCGCGCAAGCCGGGCCGGGCGGGACCTGCATCTGCAGCATCGTGAATTCCTGCTGCTGGAATGCCTGATGCGTCACGCCGGACAGATCGTCACGCGCAGCATGCTGCTGGAATCTGCGTGGAACTACCAGTTCGAGCCGCGCGGCAACATCATCGACATGCACATGCACCGGCTGCGCGGCAAGGTCGACCGGGACTTCGGCAAACCGTTGATTCACACCGTGGTGGGCGCAGGCTACGTGCTCCGCGCGGACAGCTGAGCGCGCGGTCTCGCCTATGCCAGCCAGCATTAAAGTTTTTTAATAATCGAGCGAGAGGCCGGACAGGACGGTCTCGCTATCCTCGCGACGTTCATGTTGCGAGGGATCCTGTTTATGCCCCGGTTGTCCGGTTCAGCAGCGCCCGGTCGAGTTGCGCCGCTCGCGCCGCTGCTCGCGTGCGTGCTGATGCTTGGTCTGTTGTCCGGCTGCTCGCTCGTGCCGGCCTACAGGCGTCCCGATACGCCGATGGCGATGAGCTGGAGCGGTGCCGCGCAGGCATCGCTGGCCGATACGGTGCCGGTCAGAAGCGGCTGGTGGCGTGCATACCAGGATCCGGCGCTCAACGCGCTGGTCGAGCGTAGCCTCCAGCACAATTTCTCACTGGCGTCGGCCATCGCGAGTGTCGCCGCAGCGCGCGCCAATGCCGAAAAGGCCGGTGCGCCGCTGTATCCGTCGCTGACCCTCAACGGCACGTTCAACCGTATCCATCAGCATGGCAGCAGCGGCAGTTCGGGTTCGTCGAGCCAGGGTCAAAGCCTGTTCGCGGAAGCGGGTTACGAGATCGACTTCTGGGGGCTGAATGCCGCCAATGCCAACTCGGCGCAGATGCTCGCGCGTGCGACCAGTTTCGACCGCGATACGGTGGCGCTGACGTTGACTGCGTCGGTTGTCGATACCTGGTTCCAGGTTCAGAGCCTACGGCGACGCGTTGCGCTCGCGCAGACCATTTCAGACGATGCCGAGAAGATTCTGGCGCTGCTGCAGGCCCAGCAGGATGCGGGTGTCGCGACGGAATTGCAGGTCCAGCAGCAACGCAACGCGCTGGCGACATTTCAGGCGGCGATCCCGGCATTGCAGCAGCAACTCGACCAGAACGTGCACCTGCTCGCCACCCTGGCCGGTGCGGCGCCCGAAGGATTTGTCGTGGCCGATGCGCAGCTGACCAGCATCCCGGTGCCACAACCGCACCCGGACCTGCCGGCGAGCCTGCTCGATACGCGGCCCGACATCCGCGCGATGGAAGCGCAGTTGCAGGCGGCGAACTACAGCGTCGGCGCCGCGCGGGCCGCGTTTTTCCCCAGTATCGTGCTGACTGCCGACGGCGGCTTGAGCAGCCGTTCGCTGTCGAACTTTCTGTCGAGTCCGTTCACGAGCGTTGCGGCATCGCTCGCCGCGCCGATCTTCGACGGTGGTGCGCTGCGCGGGCAGTTGCACGCAAGCGAGGCAGCCGTTGAAAAGAGCGTCGCCGACTATCGCCAGACCGTGGTGAGCGCGTTGCAGGACGTCGAGGATTCGTTGTCGGCTGCCGCTCAGCAGCAACAGGTTGAAGTTGCCGATCAGGCCGCCACCAATGCCGCACGCAAGGCCGCCACGCTGGCCGACGCGCAATACAGACTCGGCACGATCGATTTCCTGACGGTGCTCGACACGCAACGCACCCTCTATCAGTCCGAGGACACGCTCGTGCAGACACGCCTTGCGCGCTTGCAGGCGTCGGTCAGTCTGTTCCGGGCGTTCGGCGGTGGCTTCGGTCTGACCGGCGAGAACGGCGAGCACATTGCAACCGGCACCCCCGGTTCCAGCGGCAACGTCGCCACGACCGCAGTCGCCGCGGGCGCCGCCCCGGATCGCGAATCTTCATCGAATCCCATCGAACCATGAATCACGCAGCCGATATTCCTCCGCAGCAGCGGCCCCGGCGCCGTCGCCGGTTGCCCCTTCCCATCATGGCAGGACTCGTGGTCATGCTCGCTCTGCTGGCGTGGTGGCAGTGGCCAAGGCACTCCGCCAGCGCAGCGATAGCTGCCGTCCCGGTGAATGCCGGCCATGCGGTCGTCGCCGACTTTCCGATCCGGGTGGCCGCGGTTGGCACCGTGCAGGCGCTCAACACCGTCGATGTAAAAGTGCGCGTGGACGGCCAGTTGCAGCACGTCGCCTTCAGCGAAGGACAGGACGTGGAGTTCGGGCAACTGCTCGCGCAACTCGACCAGGGGCCGCTTACCGCGCAGTTGCGGCAGGCTGAGGCGGCGCAGCGCAAGGACCAGGCGAGCCTCGAGAACGCGCAACTCGACCTCGCGCGCTTTTCGAAGCTCGTCGGCATCGGCGCGGCGACGTCGCAGAGCGTCGATACGGCAAGGGCGCAAGTCAAGGCGCTGGCCGCGACAGTGGCTGCCGATGCCGCGCTGGTGCAGAGCGACCGTCTCCAGCTCGGCTTCACGACGCTGACTGCGCCGTTAACTGGCCGGGTGGGCGCCCGTGAGGCCGATATCGGCGCGATCGTCCACCCCACCGATACCACCGGCGTCGTCACGGTGACGCAGATGGAGCCGATCGACGTACTGTTCTCCGTGCCGCAGGACGTGCTGCCGGACCTGCTTGCGAATCAGGCGAAGGCGCCGCTGCCGGTGAGCGTCACGACGCGTACCGACGGCGAGGCGCTCGCGCAGGGATCGCTTGTCTTCATCGACAGCCAGGTCGATCCGACTACCGGCCAGATCAAGCTGAAGGCATCGTTCGCGAACACGGACCGCAAGCTGTGGCCGGGGGAACTGGTCAATGCCCGCGTGCTGGTGCAGACGGACCTTCAGCGCGTCGCTGTGCCGAGCCGCGCTGTCGTCAATACGCAGGCCGGAACGCAACTGTTCGTGCTGGCGCCGGACGACAAGGTGGAGATGAGAGCGGTGCAGACAGGTGTGAGCGTCGACGGCATGACGGAGATCAAGAGCGGCATCAAGGCGGGCGACCTGATCGTGTTCGACGGGCAGAGCCGCCTGAATCCAGGTGTGCGGGTCGCGGCGACGATCGTCAGTGCGAACGCGCAGGCATCCGCTGCCGCGCCCACGACGAATATGGACGCTCCATCATGAGCCTCCTCGAATTGTTCATCCGGCGGCGTGTCGCGACGACCTTTCTCGCGATTGCGGTGCTGCTGAGCGGTATCGTGGCGTATTTTCTGTTGCCCGTTGCGCCATTGCCGCAAGTGGATTTTCCGACCATCCAGGTCATTGCGAAACTGCCCGGCGCAAGCGCGGACACGATGGCGACCTCGGTGGCCACACCGCTGGAACGGCAGCTGTCGAACATATCTGGCATCACGCAGATGACATCGTCGAGTTCGCTCGGCACGACGTCCATTGCGATCCAGTTCGATCTGTCGCGCGACATCAACAGCGCGGCTCAGGACGTGCAGACCGCGATCAACGCGGCCGGCGGCACGTTGCCAAAGAACCTGCCGAATCCGCCGACTTACGAGAAGGTCAATCCAGCCGATTTCACGCTGCTGTCGCTCGCCCTGACTTCGCCGTCGCTCACGCTGACGCAGCTCGACAGCTACGCCGAAGACTTTCTCGCGCAGCAGATCTCACAGATGCCGGGCGTCGGCCTCGTCGATTTCCACGGACAACAGCGCCCTGCAGTGCGTATCCGTGTCGATCCAGACAAACTCGCCGCGCGCGGTCTGACGCTGGAGGATGTGCGCTCGATCGTCGGCGTGCAGACCGTCAACGCACCGAAGGGCAGTCTGAACGGCCCGGACCGCTCGGTGGTGTTCAACGCGACCGACCAGATCACGACGGCAGCTGGCTATCGCGACCTCGCCGTTGCGTACAAGAATGGCGCGCCGATCCGCCTGCAGGACCTCGGCACCGTGGTCGACGCCGCCGAAGACACACAGCAGGCCGCGTGGCTGCAGCACGAGCGCGCAATCATTGTCGACATCCACAAGCAGCCCGGCTACAACGTCGTCGAGACCATCCACAACATCACAGCCCATTTGCCTGCGCTGGAGGCGTCGCTGCCCGCGGCGGCCCATGTCCACGTGGTCGGCGACCGAACACAGACGATCAACGCGTCGGTGCATGACGTGCAGTTCACGCTGATACTGACGATCGCGCTTGTCGTGATGGTAATTTTTTCGTTTCTGCGCAACGTCTGGGCAACAGTGATTCCGAGCCTCACGATCCCGCTCTCGCTGGTCGCAACGTTCGGCGTCATGTACCTGCTTGGTTACAGCCTCGACAATCTGTCGCTGATGGGGCTGACTATCGCCGTTGGCTTCGTCGTCGACGACGCGATTGTCGTGATCGAGAACGTGATGCGCCACATCGAGGAGGGCGTGCCGCGCGTGCGCGCCGCGTTGCTCGGCGCACGCGAGGTGCGCTTCACAATCGTTTCGATGACGATTTCGCTGATCGCCGTGTTCATTCCGATTCTGATGATGGGCGGGATCGTCGGCCGCCTGTTCCGTGAGTTCGCGGTGACGGTGAGTGCGGCCATTGTGATGTCGGCACTGGTCTCGCTGAGCGTCACGCCGATGCTGTGCGGTTGGCTGATCCGCACGCCGGCTACGAACCGCGGGCGGCCGGGCAAGCTCGAACGCTGGCTGGAGAGCGCCTTCGTCGCGATGGAACAGCGTTATGAACACGGGCTCGACTGGGTGCTGCGCCACCAGAAGACGATGCTGGGTGTGACGATTGCGACCGTGATCGCGACCTGCGCGCTGTTTGTCCTGATCCCGAAGGGCTTCTTCCCGCAAGAGGACTCGGGGTTGATCCAGGGTGTCGCGCAGGCCGCGCCAGATATCTCGCCGGAATCGATGGCGGCGAAAATGCAGCAGCTCGGCCAAATCGTCGAAGCCGACCCGGCGGTGGACAACGTCTACTACTGGATCGGCGCGAATCCGACCGTGAGCCAGGGCCGCATGATGATCAACCTGAAACCGTTCAATCAACGTACGGCGAGCGCCGCGCAGGTGCTCAACCGTCTGAGGCCGAAGCTGGCGACGGTAATGGGGATTACGCTATCGATGCAGGTGCGCCAGGACATTCAGGTCGGTGGACGGATCAGCGCCGCACAATACCAGTACACGCTGCAGGACCCGGATGTGCAGGAACTGGGCCACTGGGCGCAGGTACTCGCGACGCGCCTGGCCAGCCTCCCTGAACTGACCGACGTGACGTCGGACCAGCAGGCGTCGGCGACGAGTGCGACACTGGTGATCGATCGCAGCACGGCCTCGCGTTTCGGCATCACCGCACAGGCAATCGACGACACGCTCTACGACGCGTTCGGCCAGCGCCAGATCGCGACGCTCTTCACGCAGCTGAATCAGTACCACGTAGTCGAAGAGGTTGATCCGAAGTTTCAGTTGACGCCCGATGCGCTGGCGCATCTCTATGTGCGCTCACCGCTGACGAATGAACTCGTCCCGTTGAACGTGCTCGTGAGCATCGAGAACAACGTGTCGCCGATTGCCGTGAACCACCAGGGATTGTTCCCGGCAGTGACGATCTCGTTCAATCTCGCGCCAGGACAATCGCTCGGCAACGCGGTTACGGCGATTCGCGCGGCCGAAGCCGCAGCCGGCAAGCCGGACTCGCTGAGCGGCACGTTCCAGGGCACCGCGCAGGCATTCCAGGCATCGCTGCAAAGCGAACCTTACCTGATCCTTGCGGCACTCGTGGTCGTGTATCTGGTGCTGGGCATCCTTTATGAAAGCCCGATTCATCCGCTCACGATCATCTCCACTCTACCGTCGGCTGGCGTGGGTGCGCTGTGCGCGCTGATGTTGTTCCGCCAGGATCTGTCGATCATGGGCATGATCGGGATCATCTTGCTGATCGGTATTGTCAAGAAGAACGCCATCATGATGATCGACTTTGCGCTGGTGGCGGAGCGCGAGCAGGGGCTTTCGCCCACCGCAGCGATCCGTCAGGCGTGCGTGCTGCGCTTTCGTCCCATCATGATGACGACGCTTGCCGCGCTGTTCGGTGCATTGCCGCTGGCACTGGGTCATGGCGCAGGTGCGGAATTGCGCGTGCCGCTGGGCATTGCGATCGTCGGCGGTCTTGTGCTTTCGCAGATGCTGACGCTTTTCACGACGCCGGTGGTGTACTTGTGGTTCGACCGTCTCGCCCACCGGATCGAACGCGATCGGCGCGAAGGTGATATCGCTTTCGAGCCGGTGCGTGAGACGCGAGCGCAGAGCTGAGGCGCGCAGCCCGCCTGCCGGCCCATAAGCCGCTCGCGAGCATCGACTAAGGATAGAGCGACCCCTCAAAACCTCACGAAAGCGACGGTGACCGAGTTTCTCAACGTAATCGGCCGATTCCAGTCTCATGATGGTGTGTCCCTCTTGCGCCCGGCCTTGCGACCGAGCTTTCCTGATCGTCATAGCCACCGGAAGCGCCGTGCTAAGTGCTTGCTCCCCTTCAGCGCAGTCGGCTAAAGCAAGCGCGCAATTCGGCGACGAAGAGGTCCGGCTGCTCGAAGGCGGCGAAATGCCCACCTTTCGCAACTTCATTCCAGTAGAAGAGCTTTGAGTAGGTACGCTCGCCCCAAATTCTGGGTGGTCGCGAGATCTCACCGGGAAAGACGGACACGCCGACGGGGATATCAAGTTGCTGCCGCGAAAAGTCCGTCGCGTAACTTTCAAAGTAAAGGCGCGCGGAGGAGGCTCCTGTATTAGCAAACCAATAAAGCGCGATGTTATCGAGCATCTCATCGCGCGAAAGCTCTCGTTCTGGCTCATTGTTGGTGTCGCTCCATTGGGCGAACTTCTCATATATCCACGCAGCTTGACCGGCCGGCGAATCCGAAAGGCTATAGCCAATCGTCTGCGGTCTTGTGGCCTGTAGCTTTGAATATCCGATGCCGTTATTGGCGAACGCTGTAAGTTTAGCGATAGCGGCCTTTTCTTCGGCGGTCGGTTCTCCTTCGAGGGGTGGTGGAAACAGAATGGGAAGGTTCAGGTGGATAGCCTTTAGTCCCTCCACATGCTGCTTAGCCATCCATGTAGTGACTCCCGCACCCCAGTCTCCACCTTGCGCAACCCAGCTTGTATAGCCCAATCGATTCATTTAGCACGGCCCAAGCTTTCGCAATATGAGGCAAGCCCCACCCGCGCTCAGTCGGCTTGTCAGAAAATCCATACCCTGGCAGCGACGGTGCGACGACATGGAAAGCATCATCGGGTGTGCCGCCGTATGCTGTGGGATCCGTTAGCGGCTCGATAACTTTGAGGAACTCTATAACGGAGCCTGGCCACCCATGGGTAAGGATGATCGGCAACGCGTTCTGATGTTTCGACCGCACATGTAGGAAATGAATGCCAAGACCGTCGATCTGGGTCCGGTATTGAGGAACGCTATTCAGCCGCCGTTCGATACGGCGCATATCGTAGCCGGATCGCCAATACTGCACGAGCGCTTTCATCTTCGCCAGCGGCACTCCTTCGGACCAGTCGCCGACAGTCTCCTTCTCGGGAAAGCGCGTTGCTGCGAGTCGTACCTTAAGGTCTTGGAGCGCGGCAGCTGGAATGGCGACCTGGAACGGCGTTACGGCTTCTGAGGTGGGCGGAAGCACAATATCTGTCGCTTTCGCCTCTGCTTCTCGTACCGCAGCCAGGCCGGTTCCAAGGCCCAGCGCGCCAAGCCACGCGGTAGCTCGAAGCACTTTGCGGCGCATTAAGTCCATGCCAGGTGATCTCGAAGCGTCGGACGAGGATGATGTCATGGGAAACCTCAATACGTTTGATGGGGCGAAATTCCTGGCCTTGTAGAGCTGGGAAAAATCACGAGAAGTCGATATTCCAATTTGGATCAATCAGTTCAGAACTGATCTATGACGCCAAGACGGCACCGTGCCGCTTCAATGTCGCGCCATTGCTCGTGCCGGAGCCACTGTACAAACTGGAAGAATGTTGAATAAAGTGGCTAAACTCGATAACTTTATCTACGTGGGTGGATAATTGACGTGGACCAACTGCTTGCCATCCGCGTGTTTGCCCGCGTTGTCGAAGCGGGCGCATTTACGCGTGCCGCCTACTCGCTCGACATGCCGCTCGCCACAGTGAGCAAAGTAATGCACATGTCGCGGCTGCGCTGGCCGGCCTCGGTGTGATTCAGACCTTCTCGTCTGCTGTGAAAGACGCGATCGCTCGTGGCGAGCTTGTACCAGTATTGTCGGCGTGGCAGCCGGATCCACACCCCTTGTTCCTCGTGTATCCGCCAGACAGACACATGAGCCAGCGCTTGCGCGTCTTCATCGAATGGGCGACGCAGCGGTTTGCACACAAGTTCGATCGGGCAACGTAGGCGTCGTCGCGAACCCGGCCGTTCCGAATGGCCGGTTATCGGGTGAAACTCCGCCCAAACATCGTCAGTTCCGCTTCGGTGTCGCGCGGCGGTCTTACTTTGCGAGTCTCAAACGAATCTCCGACCGGCAACGTAGCGGGTGTTCCGAGCTTGCTACAGAGCGAATAGTCGGGAACCTCTGGAAGTTGGTCTGGAGATTGCTCAATCGCGGCAACACCCGTAACCGTAACGGCCGAACCGCTCGCGCTGGGATGATTGGCTGTGGATGGGACTGGACGCGCGTAAGCGCAACAAGAAGCGGATAGCGCGACGGCGACGGCAACGCTCTTGAACATGCGGGTGTTCTTCTTTGGGCACGGGATCGCAAACGGCCCTTGATGGCACTTCGCAGCGCTTCTGGCGTCGAACCGGCTCGCGGCATCATTCGACCGTAAGGTAATCCGTCGTATCGTGCGCGCGCGAATGTCCCTATGCAGCCAGCACCGGCTATAGGCCGCGTGGTGCCGCGAGCAAAAATTCATCGGGTCGCGCGATACGTCCGACCTGCTGAAAAATGCGTACACCAGCGCCTACACGGATTCCAGAAAGCAAAAAGCCCAGTCGCGAGGACTGGGCTAAGTGCTTGAATCTGTTGGTGCCGGAAAGAGGAATCGAACCCCCGACCTTCGCATTACGAATGCGCTGCTCTACCGTCTGAGCTATTCCGGCAACCGGAGAAACGAGATTATAGGGACTAAATTACCGGTTTGACAAGCCCCTCGGTCAACTTTTTGTTTCGAGATGGTAGCGGGTCACGCGATCGACCTCGTTCTTCGAACCGAGGAACACCGCGACACGTTCGTGCAGGCTCTTCGGCCTGACGTCGAGAATACGCTTCTCGCCGTTGGTCGCAGCGCCCCCGGCCTGTTCGACGATGAAGGCCATCGGATTCGCTTCGTACATCAGGCGCAGCTTGCCTGGCTTGTCTGGCGTGCGCTTGTCGGCCGGGTACATGAAGATGCCGCCGCGGTTCAGGATACGGTGCACGTCAGCCACCATCGACGCGATCCAGCGCATGTTGAAGTCCTGCTGGCGCGGGCCGTCGTTGCCGGCATTCAGTTCGCTCACGTACTGCTGGACCGGCGGATACCAGTGCCGCGCATTCGACGCGTTGATGGCGTACTCACGCGTTTCCACAGGAATGCGCAGGTCGCTTTGCGTGAGCACCCACGAGCCGAGTTCGCGATCGAGCGTGAAGCAGTTCACGCCATTGCCGGTGGTCAGCACGAGCACCGTTTGCGGACCGTACACCGCATAGCCCGCCGCGACCTGCTGCGTGCCGGGTTGCAGGAAGGACTGTTCGGTCGGCTGCTGGCCGTCCGGGCAGCGCAGCACCGAGAAGATCGTGCCGATCGACACATTCACGTCGATGTTCGACGAGCCATCGAGCGGATCGAACACCAGCAGGTATTCGCCCTTCGGATAGTTGCTCGGAATCGGGAAGAACGTTTCCATTTCCTCCGATGCCATGGCGGCGAGGTTGCCGCCCCATTCGTTCGCATCGAGCAGGATTTCGTTCGACAGGATGTCGAGGTTCTTCTGCACTTCGCCCTGCACGTTCTCGCTGCCAGCGGTGCCGAGCGCCTCGCCAAGCGCGCCCTTGCTGACGTGGTAACTGATCGACTTGCACGCCCGCGCAACGACCTCGATCAACAGACGCAGATCGGCCGGCAGATTATTGTTTTCGCGTTGCTGCTCGATCAGGTACTTCGTAAGAGTGGTACGACGTTGCAAAGACATTGCTGTACTCCGGGAGAGGCGTAGGAATGCCCCGATTTTACCTGCTCGCCCCTGTCGGCTTTGTGGTTTTCAAATGACAGCGCGATTTTGCTTCACAGCAGCTCGATCTGCGGGAGGTTCAGCAGACTGGTTTCGCGCATGATCGACACGAAATCGGCCGCATACGGGCGTGTGGAGAACGCGGGCAAGGTCGCCGCATACAGTTCGCCTGCGAGCGGCGCGCCGTCGGCCGCGTGCACCGGGCGTGGCGTCACGTAGCGTTTGTCGAGATAGGTCGCGACGGCCCACAGCGGCAGCGCAGCCACGCCGCGCCGGCTCGCAACCAGCTGCAGGATCGCAACCGTCAGTTCGGAAGTGCGCCGCTTCGGCTCGATACCCGCGGGCTTCAGTACCTGGCGGACGATGTCGAGCATATCGTCGGGCACGGGGTAGGTGATCAGCGTCTCGTCGCGGAAATCGTCGGCTTCGAGCGCGGGTTTGTGCGCGAGCGGGTGATCGTTGGCGACGAGCCCGACGATCTGGAAACGGAATAACGGATGATGGTCGACGGCTTCGTCAGGGTCGGCCTCCGCCACGATCGCCAGGTCGGCGCGGTCCTGATGCAGCAGGCCGATCGGGTCCGCATGGAAGCCGGACACGATATCGAGTTCGATCTCGGGCCACCGCTGGCGAAAGGAGTCCATGGCGGGCATCAGCCAGTCGAAGCAGGTGTGACATTCCACGGCGATCCGCAACGTCCCGCCCTTGCCCTGCGCAAGCCGCGCGACGTCGCGTTCGGCTTCTTCGATCGCCGGCACGACGCCTTCCGCCAGCGCCAGCAGCCGCTTGCCGCCTGGCGTGAACGCGAGCGGCGCCGATTTGCGCACGAACAGCGGCATGCCGAAATGCGCTTCGAGCGCCTTCAACTGGTGCGATAGCGCGGACTGCGTCAGACACAGAAACTGCGCGGCGCGCGACAGATTGCCGGTGTCGCGCAGCGCGATCAGCGTTTGCAGATGCCTGAGTTCCAGGGGCGAGCGGATCATGACGGGCCGCCAGATTGGCGTGATGTTGAAAAAAATTAATGATAAATCAGAAAAACTTTCGTTTGAATAATATTCAGTCGAATTCGATACTGGCGCTCATTCACTGACTTCTGCGAACGAACCATCCGACACGGCCATGAGCACCGCACACATTCTGGGTTTCCCGCGCATCGGCGCGCATCGTGAACTGAAATTCGCCCTGGAGCGCTACTGGCGCGAAGGCCCGACCGCGGACGGCGAACACGCGCTGCGCGAAACCGGCCGCGCGCTGCGTGCCGCGCACTGGCGCGCACAACGTGAAGCCGGGTTGACGTTCGTCACCGTCGGCGATTTCGCGTGGTACGACCATGTGCTGACCACGCTTGCGCATGTCGGCGCACTGCCGCAGCGCTTCGGTTTCGACGCGGCCGAACTGACGCTCGCGCAGTATTTCGCGATGGCGCGCGGCACGGCGGCGCAGCCAGCGATGGAAATGACCAAGTGGTTTGATACGAACTATCACTACCTTGTCCCTGAGTATTCGCCGTCGACGCACTTCGGCGCGGGCGTGTCATGGCTCTTCGACGAGGTGAGCGAGGCGCAGGCCGCTGGCCACGACGCGAAGGTGGCGCTGGTGGGACCGCTGACGCTGTTATGGATCGGCAAGGAGCGCGATGGTCTCGCTGACCGGCTCGCGCTGCTGCCGGCGCTGTTGCCGGCCTATCAGGCGCTGCTTGCGCGGCTGCGGGAGGAGGGCGTCGAATGGGTGCAGATCGACGAGCCAATCTTCGCGCTCGATCTGCCTGACGCATGGCGCGACGCCGCGCCGGCTACGTATGACGCGCTGGTGCCGCACGCGCCGAAGCTGATGCTCACGACGTATTTCGACGACGTCAGCGAACACGCCACGCTGCTGAAATCGCTGCCGGTGGCCGGGGTGCATATCGACCTGGTGCGCGCGCCGTCGCAGCTGGACGCGTTCCTCGACGCGTTTCCCGGCGACAAGGTGTTGTCGTGCGGGATCGTCGATGGTCGCAACGTGTGGCGCAACGATCTGGACGCCTCGCTGGCTCGACTGACGGCGGCGCATCAGCAACTGGGCCCGAGGCTCTGGCTGGGGACGAGCTGCTCGCTGCTGCACACACCGGTCGACCTCGCGAGCGAAGCGAAGCTCGACGCCGAACTGCGCGCATGGCTCGCGTTTGCCGTGCAAAAGGTGCGCGAAGTGGCGCTGCTGCGGGATGCATTGACGCGCGGACGCGCGTCGGTAGCCGCTGAGTTCGACGATGCCCGTGCAGCCTGTGCGAGCCGACGCACGTCGGTCCGCATCCACAATCCGCTCGTGAAGCGCCGCGTAGAAGCGTTGACCGACGCCGATGCGACGCGTCGCTCGCCGTACGTAACACGCGCGGCAACCCAGCGCGCGCGCTTCAATCTGCCGCTTCTGCCGACCACGACGATCGGTTCGTTCCCGCAGACCGCGGAAATACGAACGGCGCGCGCCGCTCACCGGCAAGGCGGGTTGAGCCACCTGGACTACCTCGAAGCGATGCGCGCGCATGTCCGTTTCGCTGTCGACCAGCAGCTCGCGTATGGTCTCGACGTCCTGGTGCATGGCGAGGCCGAGCGCAACGACATGGTCGAATATTTCGGCGAGCTTTTATGGGGCTTCGCGATCACCGGGAACGGCTGGGTTCAGAGCTATGGTTCGCGCTGCGTGAAGCCGCCATTGATCTACGGTGACGTGTACATGCCGGAGCCGATGACGGTCGGTTGGGCGACCTACGCACAGTCGCTCACCGACAAGCCGGTGAAAGGCATGCTGACCGGCCCGGTGACGATGCTGCAATGGTCATTCGTGCGTGACGACCAGCCGCGTGCGCAGACCGCGTTGCAGATCGCACTGGCGCTGCGGCAGGAAACGCTTGCGCTCGAAGCGGCGCAGATCGGCATGATCCAGATGGACGAACCGGCGCTGCGCGAAGGCTTGCCGCTGAAGGCGCGCGACCGCGCACATTACCTGGACTGGGCCGTCCGCGCATTCAAGGTGGCCGTATCGGGCGTCGCGGACGATACGCAGATTCACACTCATATGTGCTATTCGGAATTCGGCGACATCCTGCCTTCGATCGCCGCGCTCGATGCCGACGTGATCTCCATCGAGACGACCCGCTCGAACATGGAACTGCTCGCGGCTTTCGAGACCTTCGAATATCCGAATGAGATCGGCCCCGGTGTCTATGACATCCATTCCCCCCGCGTGCCGGGCGCCGATGAAATGGCCGGGCTGATCGGTCTCGCGCTGGAGCGGATTCCTGCGGAGCGGCTGTGGGTGAATCCGGACTGCGGTCTGAAGACGCGCGACTGGCAGCAGGTAGGCCCAGCGCTCACGTCAATGGTCGAGGCGGCGAAGAAAGCGCGCGCGGCGCTCGCGCTGAAGTTCAGGGCCTGCGTCGCGGCTTGACGGAGGGTGCGGTCGATCGCGGCCGCCGCGAGGGCGGCCGCGCGTGTGGCTGCGCGGCGGCCGGACCCAATCAAACGGACGAAAAAAAACCGGCAACGCGTGCCGGCTTTTCATGTGCCCAGGAAAAACAGCCCGTCAGGCCAGCGCCTTCTCCACAATCTCACGCACGTCGCGCGATTTCGCCTGTGCCGCAACCGCTTCCAGCGCGGAGCGCATGCCGTCGCGCAAGGCCGGCGTGAAGCGGCGCCACAGTTCCAGCGACCGCGCGAGGCGCGCCGCGACCTGCGGATTGATCGCGTCGAGGGCAATCACCTGTTCCGCCCAGAACCGGTATCCCGAGCCGTCTTCGGCATGGAATTGCGCCGGGTTCGCCGCGCAGAAGCTGAAGATCAGCGAGCGCGCGCGATTCGGATTCTTCAGGTTGAACGCCGGATGCGTCATCAGCCCGCGCACGATGTCGATCACCGGGCGCTGCGCACTGCCGCGCTGCGTGGCCTGCAACGCGAACCATTTGTCGATGACGAGCGGTTCCTTCTCGAAGCGTCGGTAGAAGTCTTCGAGCGCAGCCTGCGCGAGCGCACCGCCGCCTGCCGCGGAGGTCGTCAGCAGCGCCGCCAGCGCCGCCGACCGGTCGGTCATGTTGTCGGCTGCGTCGTATTGGGCGTTGGCGAGGCGCACGGCATCGTCGGGACTATCCAGCTCGGCGAGATAGGACAGCGCGAGATTCTTCAGCGCGCGATGACCGGCGGCGTCCGGCGTCGCTTCATACGTGCCGGGTGTCTGGTGTTTGTCGTAGATCGCAAGCCATTCGCGGTGCAACGCGCTGGCGAGGCGCTTGCGGACGAACTGTCGTGCGCTGTGTACCGCAGCCGGATTCGATTCGGCCATCTGCTCGGCGAGATACGCCTCCGACGGCAGCATCAGCGCAAGTTCGCGGAACGCCGGCGACAGCGATTCGTCCGTCAGCACGCGCGAGAAGGCAGCGACAACCGCATCGTCGATTTGCAGTGCAGCGTCCGTCGCGGCACGCGACGCTAGCGTCATCAGTTCGCGGGTCGCCAGGCGTTGACCGGCTTCCCAACGGTTGAACGGATCGCTGTCGTGCGCGAGCAGGAAGGCGAGCTCGTCGTTCGTATAGTCGTACTCGACGATCACCGGCGCCGAGAAATTGCGCAGCAGCGATGGCAGCGGCCGTTCCGCGACGTCGACGAACGTGAAGGTCTGTTCGGTCTGGGTGAACTCGAGGACGCGCGTCGTGCCCTGCGCCGCAGCGGCTTCACCTTCGAGGCGAAGCGGCAGGTCCGTGCCGTCGTGGCCAATCAGGCCGATCGCGAACGGAATCAGGAGCGGCCCCTCTTGCGTTTCGCGTGCGGTGGGCGAACCTTCGCCGTAACCCTGCGTGAGCGTGACGCTATAGCTGCGCTGTGCGGGGTCCCACGCGGTTTTCACCGTCACGCGGGGCGTGCCGGCCTGGCTGTACCAGCGCTCGAACTGCGCGAGGTCGCGGCCGTTTGCATCGGCGAGCGCATTGCGGAAGTCGTCGCAGGTCACTGCCTGGCCATCGTGACGCTTGAAGTACAGATCCATGCCGCGCCGGAAGCCGTCGCGGCCGAACAGCGTCTGATACATCCGCACCACTTCCGAGCCTTTCTCGTAGACAGTCATCGTGTAGAAGTTGTTGATCTCTACGTAGCTTTCCGGGCGGACCGGGTGCGCCATCGGGCCTGCGTCTTCGGCGAACTGCATCTGGCGCAGCACGCGCACGTCCTCGATGCGCTTGGTCGCGCGGGCGGCTTCATCGCTGCCGTTGAGCTGGCCACCGGCCATGTCGGCTGAAAACTCCTGATCGCGGAATACTGTCAGGCCTTCTTTCAGGCTCAGCTGGAACCAGTCGCGGCAGGTCACGCGATTGCCGGTCCAGTTGTGGAAATACTCGTGGCCGACCACCGCCTCGATGTTCGCGAAGTCGTTATCGGTCGCCGTTTCGGGGTTCGCCAGCACGTACTTCGTGTTGAAGATGTTGAGCCCCTTGTTCTCCATCGCGCCCATGTTGAAGTCGCTGACCGCGACGATCATGAAACGGTCCAGGTCGAGTTCGAGCCCGAAGCGTTTCTCATCCCAGCGGATCGAGTGGATCAGCGAATCCATCGCGTGGCGGGTCTTGTCGAGATCGTGCGGCTCGACCCACACCTGCAGCAGCTTTTCCTTGCCGGAGCCGGTCTTCACGCGCTCCTCAAGCGCGACCAGCTTGCCCGCGACCAGCGCGAACAGATAGCTCGGTTTCCTGAACGGATCTTCCCAGCGTGCATAGTGGCGGCCGTCCGGCAACTCGCCTTCTTCGATCAGGTTGCCGTTCGACAGCAGCACCGGCCAGGCCGCCTTGTCTGCGGTGAGCGTCATCGTATAGGTGGCCATGACGTCGGGCCGGTCGAGGAAATACGTGATGCGGCGAAAGCCCTCGGCCTCGCACTGCGTGAAGAAATTGCCGCTCGACACATACAGTCCCGACAGCGTCGTGTTCTCCGCCGGATTGCAGACGGAGACGAGCGTCAGTTCGAACGCATCCGGCACATTGTCGAGCGTGAGACCGTGCTCATGCGGATGCGCGGCGGCATGCGGCGTGCCGTCGATCGTCGCGCTGACGAACTCCAGCTGCTCGCCCATCAGTTCCAGGTGCGGCGTGCGGGCGGCGTCGGGATTGCGGCGCACGCGCATCGTGTTCCGGACCGTCGTGCGTTCCGGGACGAGATCGAACTCGAGCGCGACGGTGTCGATCAGGAAGGCGGGCGGTGCGTAGTCGGCGCGGCGGATCACGGCAGGCGTAGCGGTGTCGGACATGGTGGTTTGGGTGTGGAGAGTGCAGGGTGGCCGCCTCGCGCGCAGGGTGCGCCGGACGAGCCTGTCGGGCCATTGTACAAAGCCTTGCCGCTTCGTGCGGGCGAACTTTTTACCGATGGCGCGGGTCAGCGTATTATCGGGCCGCCGCGCCTGGACGCGCGGCCTGGATCAGAAGCTGAAGAACACGAGGAAGACCATGACGCTCGACCGATGGACCCGTCGCGCCGCGCTGGTACTGGCGGCACTGGCAGGGATGCTTTCCGGCTGTACGACCTACGTGCAAACCCAGGTCACGGCCTTCTCCGACTGGAGCGGCAGCGACGCTACCCGCACTTACGCGTTCAGGCGCAGCCCCGACCAGCAGAACAATCTCGAACAGTCGACCTACGAACAGCTCGTCGCAAACGAGCTCGCCACCCACGCGTTCCAGCGCGTCAGCCTGTCGGAAGCGCGCTATCTGGTGGCGCTCAGCTACGGGATCCGCAGCGATACGGTGACGGTTTCGCAGCCCGTCTACTACAACCCGTGGCCAGCACCCTACTACTGGGGGCGTCCGATGATCGATCCGTGGGGTCCGTTCGGCCCGTTCCCGGCGGGCTATGTCGATCAGAGCTATCCGGTCTACACGCATGTGCTCGGTATCCGCATCACCGAGCTCGCGACCGGCAAGGAGGTGTACAACGTGACGGCGCGCAACTCGGGTGCCGAATCGTCTCTGGTGCGCGCGATGCCTTATCTTGCGCGCAGCGCGCTGTCGGGCTTCCCGCTTGGCAACGGCGCCGTGCAGACCGTCAAGCTCCCGCTCGACAGCAACGGCGGGGTGCCTCCGAACGAAGTGGCGGCGTCGCCTGCTTCCGGCGCGCCTGCTTCCGCGCCGAAGGTCGTGCAGTAACTTGCGCCGCCGTATTCAGCGCGCAGGATGCGCGGATGAAAAACAGCCGGCCAATTCAAAGGCCGGCTTTTTTGTGCGGACAGGATCGGCAAACGATGCCGCTCAGGCGCCCACGCCGAAGAGGGCGAGCGCTCCAAGCACGACGAACATGACTGCGGCGATACCGTGCACGAGCTTCGTCGGCAGCCGGTGGGCGAACCGGTCGCCCAGCAGGATCGCCGGCACGTTGGCGATCATCATGCCGAGCGTCGTTCCTGCAACCACCCAGAAGAAGTCGTGAAAGCGGGCGGCGAGCGCGACCGTGGCGATCTGCGTCTTGTCGCCCATTTCCGCGAGGAAGAACGTCACCACCGTCGCGCCGAACACGCCGAGCCGGCTGCGGTTGGTGTTGGCTTCCTCGTCGTCGAGCTTGTCCGGCACGAGAATCCACAGCCCCATGCCGATGAACGAGGCGGCGAGCGCCCAGCGCATGACAGTCGGTGTGACGAGCGTGCCGAGCCATGCGCCCAGCGCGCCGGCGCCCGCGTGATTGATCAGCGTGGCGACGAGGACCCCGAGAATGATCGGTAGCGGCTTGCGATAGCGGGCAGCGAGGACGAGCGAAAGCAGTTGCGTCTTGTCGCCGATTTCAGCGAGCGCGACAGCGCCGGTCGAGACCAGAAAGGCTTGATGCACGGTGTGATGGTTCCTCGGGCCGGAATATGAACGAGCGACGACCCACTACGCGCCGGGCCCTGTTGCGGCGGTGGTGGATCATCGGTCTCGCCAGGCCAGAGGCTGCGTCTGCCATGGCCTTACAGGCCAAGTCTGTTGACAGGCGCCCCCGCGTGTCACGCGCGCGGCGCAGGCGTTTCGGCTTGCGCGGGCGTGGTGCGGGGCGGCTACTCCCCAATGAGGGGCGGATTATAGCATCTGTGTTTGCGCGCGCGGCAAAGCGTCCGGGAAGCAAACGTTTTACAGAAAGTAAAGCCGGGCGACTTGCCGAACTGGGTAGACGAATAGGGTTATCCCATTAATGACGGGCCTTTGGAGGTAATCTACAAGTTTGTCTGACCTTCCGTCGCGCAGGCGACACGGATACAGATGGATACGTCTTTTGTGGCTGATTTAATCCAGAATATTCAGTATGATTCCGGCGATTCCGGGGGAGTCCGAGTCGAATTAACCCTCATGGCCTTGCGGCCCGGCCCTAAATAATACGGGGCGAATGCCGTTAATTCGCTGAACACATAACAAGACTGGATCAACCCCCCGGTTGGCGTCTACTAGAGCTGGGCTATGCGTCCACGTCGCGCCGTTGGCCGGCGCGTGCGGTGAGATGCCCGTAGCCCTGGCAGCTTTCAATCGCGCGAACACCGATATGCCCGATCTGCACTGGACCATTCCGGTTGCTCGCTGGTCTTCCTGGCCTGCCGTCGCAGCCACCGCCCCCGATATTGGCTTTATCGAGCCGATCGTGCGTCGGCGTCTGAGCACGCTGTCGCGGGCGGCGCTCAAGGTCGCGCACGACTGCACCGGCGATCTGGCTGGCGTGCGGGTCGTATTCGCGTCGCGGCACGGGGAATTGCGCCGTACCACCGACATCCTGCGCACGATCAGCGCGGGCGAGCCCGTTTCGCCGACCGCGTTCAGCCTGTCGGTTCTCAACGCGATGACGGGCGTGTTCAGCATTGCGCGTCGCGACCGGTCAGCGGCCAGCGCCATTTCGGCGGGGGCCGAAACAGTCGGTTATGCGATGCTCGAAGCGCACGCCCAATACGCGGCCGATCCCGCCACGCCCGTCCTGATCGTCTACGCCGACGAACCGGCGGATCCAGCCTACGGCACGATCGAAGATGAAGTGCAGGGCGGCGCACTCGCGATCCTGCTGGATGCGGGTCGCGCCGAAGGGCAACTGACGTGCGCGCTCACCCGCGAGCTTTCGGCGGACGCTGCGCCCGCCCGCTTTCCGACGCAGAGCCAGGCGCTGGAGCATTGTCTCGACACGCACTCGGCGGCCGCGTGGCAAGGCGCGAGCGCGACCTGGCACTGGAGCTGGCATGATGGCGCGGCTTGATTTCGCCTGGCGCCTGTGCGCCACCGGCATGGCCTTCGTGGTGTTCGGCGTGTGCGGCGTGCTGTTTTCGGTGCTCGTGTTCCCGCTCGTGTGGTTGTGGCCGCATCGCGCGTCGCGTCAGCTTGCGGTGACGACGGTCATCCACTGGTTTTTCCGCGCGCTGGTTGCCGTGCTGCGGCGCGGCGGCGTGATGGAACTGGAAGTAGAGGGCGGCGACGCGCTGCGTACGCGCCGTCCTGCGATCATCGTCGCGAATCACCCGACTTACCTCGACGTGATGGTGCTACTCTCGCTCACGCCGCACGCGTGCTGCGTCGTGAAGAACGCGCATTGGAGCAACCCGTGCTTCTACGGCATCGTGCGTGCGGCCGAATATGTGAGCAATGCCGATCCCGTCGAACTCGTCGAAGCCGGTTCACGGCAGCTCGAAGCCGGCTACACGATGATCATTTTCCCGGAAGGAACCCGCAGCCCCGCGCCGAACCGCCTGCATGCGTTTTCACGCGGCTTCGCGCACATGGCGCTGAAGGCGGGCGCGCCGATCCTGCCGGTGCTGATGGACTGCGATCCGCCAGCCTTCACCAAGCAGATGCGCTGGTACGACGTGCCGGCGCGTGCATTCCGCATGCGCGTTAGCGTGCTTGAACCCCTCGGGGTCGACTGTCTTGCCGCCCACGATACGCCGCCGGCGATTGCCGCGCGCACCGTGACCAGCGCTATCGAGGCGCACATCACACAGCATCTGTTCGATTATGGATTCTTTAAAACTGGAAATTAAACAGCTCCTGATCGAAGCACTTGATCTGGAAGACCTGAGCCCTGCCGACATCGACGACGATGCGCCGCTCTTCGACACCGACGGTATCGGTCTCGATTCGATCGACGCGCTCGAAATCGGCATCGTCTTGCGAAAACAATACCAACTGACCATTGCTGCAAACGACGAACGCACGCGCGAGCACTTCCGCTCGATCAATACTCTGGCCGCGCTTGTCGCGAGCCAGCGCGAGCCGGCGCATGCAGCGGACGAAACCGTCAAAAAAGGGGAATAAATCGTGACCGACGCAGAGATCCTTGAGCGCATCCGCGCCATCTTCAAAGAGAACTTCGCGATAGAGCCTGAGCGTGTGACGCCCGAGGCTCATCTGTTCGAAGACCTCGATCTGGACAGCATCGATGCCGTCGACCTCGCGATCAAGCTGCAGGAAATGACCGGTCGCCGCATCAAGCCGGAAGAATTCAAGTCGGTGCGCACGGTGGGCGACGTGATCGGCGCAGTCGAGTCGCTGCTCGCGGCGCAGGGCTGATGCAACCGGCTCAGTCGGGTGCGCAGGAGCCGGCCGCCGGCAGGATTCGTCCGCTGGCGCGCGGCGTCATGCAGGTGCTATTGAAGCTGGCCTATCCGGCGTTGATCCTGAGTGCATGGAAGTGGGATACGCCGCGTTATATCGGGCTGATGCTGCTGGCCATTCTCTGGCTGCAGCGTTTCGCCGGCACGGGCAGCTTCGCGTCCTCGCTGCGTCGTTTGACGACTGTCGACTGGTGGGTCGCCGGCTTGCTGAGCTGCGCGTCGGCCGCGATCGTGTTGACCAACAGCGAGATGTTGCTGCGTATCTATCCTTCGCTGGTGAATCTCGGTTTGCTGATCGCGTTCGGTGCGACGCTGGTGCGCGGCCCGACGATGATCGAAAAATTCGCCCGCATCCGCACGCCTGATCTCAGCGCGCCCGCAGTGCTGTATACGCGTCGCGTCACGCAGATCTGGTGTGCGTTCTTCGCGGTGAACGGCGCGTTTTCGGCTTACACGGCGTTCTACTGGACGCGCGATGCGTGGTCGCTCTATAACGGCGCGATTGCCTATTTGCTGGTCGGCGTGCTGCTGGTCGGAGAAATCGCGTGGCGCTATCTGGTGATGCTGCCGCGTGCCGCGCGCTCGGAGGCGGCATGATCGCGCTGCATGACCTGCTGTGCGCAGTGCGGGCCGATGCGACACCGGTTTGCCGCGATGGCGACAGGTTGCTCGATTTCGCCGCGTTCCGCGCGCGCGTGCGGGCGATTGCCGCGATGCTGCGTGCGCAGCCCGCGGCGAGGCGTTATGCACTGTGTGTCGATGATCCGTTCGACTTCGCGTCCGCGCTCTTTGCGCTCTTTGCATGCGGCAAGGAGCCGGTCATTCCCGCCAACGCGACGCCAGGCTATCTGGCCGACCTGTCCGGCGCGTTCGATGCGGTGCTGACGGATGCCGATCTGCGGGATCCCGGGACGCCCGCGCCGCTGGTCGAACACAGCAGCACGTCGATCGATCCGGATGCGCCGCTCACGCTGTTCACGTCGGGCAGCAGTGGCACACCGAAGCCGATCCACAAGACGCTCGCCCAGTTCAACGCCGAGGTGCACACGCTCGAAGCGCAATGGGGCGCGCTCGTCGGCGACGCGACGATGCTCGCGAGCGTGCCGCATCACCACATCTACGGACTGCTGTTTCGGGTGCTGTGGCCGCTTGCTGCAGGGCGCGCCTTCGATCGCACGATCAGCATCGAACCGTTGCATCTCCAGGAACGTATCGACAGGTGCGGCGCGACGGTGGTCGTGTCTACACCTGCGCAACTGTCGCGCTGGCCTGCGTTGTCCGGATTCGCGACGTTGTCCCCGGTGCCGCGCGCGTTCTTTTCGTCGGGCGGCCCGCTTGCCGCCGAAGCCGCTTTTGAATACGCCAACGCGTTCGGTGCAGCTCCGTTCGAGATCTACGGCAGCACCGAGACGGGCGGCATCGCCTGGCGCCGGCAAAACGAATCGGATGCCTGGCAGCCCGTGACCGGGATCGAAGTGCGTCGCGACGAAGACGGCGCGCTCAATGTGCGTTCGCCGCATCTGGGTCACGACGGCTGGCACCGTACCGACGACGCAATTTCCTTTGACGACGACGGGCGCTTCCGCCTGGCGGGCCGCCTCGATCGCGTGATCAAACTCGACGGCAAGCGCGTGTCGCTGCCCGAACTCGAAGCACGGCTCGCGCTGCACCCCTACGTTGCTCAGGCCGCCGTGGTGCCGCTTGAAGGCGCGACGCGCGAGCGCGTCGGCGCACTTGTCGCGCTCACCGACGCAGGCAGCGACGCGCTGCAAGGCGAAGGGCGGCTCGCACTCGCGAAAACGTTGCGCCGTCATCTTGCGGCTTACTTCGACGTCGTCGTACTGCCGCGTCACTGGCGCTTCCGGATCGCGTTGCCGTTCGATGAGCGCGGCAAGCTGCCGGTCGCCGCGGTTGCCGCTGCGTTCGGCGCGCGCGCGGACGGCGTCGAAGTGCTCGCCGAAGCACGCAGTGGTGACACGGTGCGCTATGAGCTGCGCGTGCCGCCGACGCTGGTCCACTTCGCCGGTCACTTTCCCGGTCTGCCGATCCTGCCGGGTGTCGTGCAGATCGACTGGGCGGCGCGCCTTGCTTCCGCGCATGTTCCGGGCGTCCGGGCGATCGCGTCGGTCGACCGGCTGAAGTTCATGGCGCCGGTGTTGCCGGGCGCGATACTGGACCTGACGCTCGCGCACGATGCGTCGCGGCGTCGCGTGCAGTTCAACTTTCGGCATGAGGGGCGCGACTGCTCGTCCGGCGTGATTGTGTATCGGGAGCGCGCATGAACTTCGCGCCCTGTATCGTCATCCCGATCTACAACCACAAGGACGCGATCGGCTCGACCGTTGCCAGTCTCGTGGTGCATGGGCTGCCGCTCTTCGTCGTCGACGACGGCAGCGACGAGGCGACCCAGCAGGTGCTCGCCGCGCTGGCCGAACGTTACGCAGGGCAGCTCACGCTGCTGCGCCTGCCGGTCAACGGCGGCAAGGGCGCGGCGGTGATGGCCGGCCTGCGCGCAGCGCGCGCGGCCGGCTACACGCATGCGCTGCAGATCGACGCCGACGGCCAGCACGATGCCGCCGATGTTCCGCGCTTCCTCGATGCCGCGCGCGCCGAGCCGGGCGCGGTGATCCTGGGGCGGCCGGTCTATGACGAAAGCGTGCCGAAGTCGCGCCTCTATGGCCGCTATCTGACGCATGTGTGGGTGTGGATCGAAACGCTGTCGTTCGATATCCGCGATTCGATGTGCGGTTTCCGGATGTATCCGCTCGATGTCGCCTGCGCGCTGATCGACAGTGTCCAGTTGCCGACGCGCATGGACTTCGACATTGAGATTCTCGTACGCCTGCACTGGCGCCGCATCGCGTTCCGCGCGATTCCGACGCGCGTGACCTACGCGACCGACGGCGTCTCGCACTTCGACGTGCTGTGGGACAACGTGCGCATCAGCCGCAGTCATACGCGGCTTGTGACCGGGATGGTCCTGAGGCTTCCGCTACTGCTCGCGCACAAGCTGAAGCCGCGCCGCGCATCGCGGCCAGCATCGCAGGAAGGCGACGGCCCACGCCCATGGTGGGGCATCGCGGAGCGCGGCAGCTCGCTCGGCATGACGTTGCTGGCGCTCAGTTGCCGGTTGTTCGGCATGCGCTTTACCGCGCTCTGGCTGCATCCGGTCGTTGCCTATTTCCTGCTGACGGGGCGCGCCGCACGCCACGCGTCGCGCGACTACTTCACGCACCTTCAGCAGGTGTCTTTGCCCGGCGCGAAGACGCCGCGTCCTGGCTGGCTTTCCGCGTACCGCCAGATGCTCGCCTTCGCGCAGTCCGGTCTCGACAAGCTCGCTGCGTGGTCGGGCCATGTCAACACGGCCGACGTGCGGTTCGACGACCCGAAGCCGTTCGAAGCGCTGATTGCGAGTGGCCGCGGGGCGCTTGTGATCGGTGCGCACCTCGGTAACCTGGAAATGACG
Organism: Paraburkholderia sp. GAS448; assembly: GCF_050435685.1. Lineage (NCBI taxonomy): Bacteria > Pseudomonadati > Pseudomonadota > Betaproteobacteria > Burkholderiales > Burkholderiaceae > Paraburkholderia > Paraburkholderia sp. GAS448. Next base: position 41,214 of record NZ_JBNDKT010000010.1, on the reverse strand, counting down.
CGCGCACTCGCGACGCGCGGCGCGCACGCGAAAGTGACGGCCATCGTCTACACGGAACATGCGCGCCGTTTCAACCGCGTGCTGGCGTCGGCGAACAGCGAGTTTGCGCAGCGCCTCGTCGAGGTCAGCGACTTCGGTCCCGAGACCGCGATGATGATGCAGGAGCGCGTCGATGCGGGCGAACTGCTCGTGATCGTCGGCGACCGCGTGCCGGCAAACGAATCCGGCCGCACGACGGAAGCGCGGTTTCTAGGCGAGATCGCGCCGTTCGCGCAGGGCCCCTACGTGCTCGCGCATGCGCTGGGTTGCCCCGTGTATCTGTTTTTCTGCATCAAGGAACCCCCGGGATACCGGCTCTATTTCGAACCGTTCGCGGAGCGCATCGACCTGCCGCGCCGCGAACGCGCGCAGCATCTGGCTGCGTGGGCGCAACGCTATGCGGCGCGTCTTGAACATTACTGCTGCAAGGCTCCTTTTCAATGGTTCAATTTTTTCGATTTCTGGGCGCGCTCCCCACGGGAGCTGCCTGCGGAGCGTCCCGCAAGGACACTTCCAACGGAATCCGCCAACGGAGGCGCGAATGGCCGAACATGATCTGATCCGCGACGACGCGGTCGCGGCGATCGGGGCCGACGCCATCGTGATCGGCGGGCGGCGGCTGACGATCGAAGAGGTCGTTGCGATCGCACAGCGTCGGGTGCCGGTAGTGTTGAGCGGCGATCCTGCGTGGCGCTCGCGCATCGAACGCGGCGCGGAATTTCTGCGCAGGCATCTCGCCTCGGGCGCGACCGTGTACGGCGTCAACACCGGTTATGGCGATGCGTGTGTCGTCGACGTGCCGATGGAGCTTGTCGAGGCGCTGCCGCTGCAGCTCACGCGCTATCACGGCTGCGGCATGGGACAACATCTCGACGACGCGCAGACGCTCGCCGTCATCGCCGCGCGGCTCAATTCGCTGGCGTATGGTTTCTCGGGTGTGCGCCCTGTATTGCTCGAGCGTCTGGCGGACCTGATCAACCATCGCGTGTTGCCGCGCATTCCGTCGGAAGGGTCGGTGGGCGCGAGCGGTGACCTCACGCCGCTGTCGTACGTTGCTGCGGCGCTCATCGGCGAACGTGACGTGCTGTTCGACGGCCAGTTGCGCGATGCATCGGGCGTCTGGGCACAGCTCGGACGCGCGCCGCTGACGCTCGCACCGAAGGAGGGCCTCGCGCTGATGAACGGCACCGCGGTGATGACGGGTCTCGCGTGCCTCGCCTACGCGCGCGCCGATCACCTGAGCCGGCTGGCCGCACGCCTGACAGCGCTGTCGACGGTGGCGCTCGACGGCCGCGCCGCGCATTTCGACCCGATGCTATTCGAAGTGAAGCCGCACGCAGGCCAGGCCGAAGCGGCCGCCTGGATACGTGAAGATCTCGCCGACCGTGCCGATACGCCGGGCCATCGGTTGCAGGATCGCTACTCGATCCGCTGTGCGCCGCATGTGATCGGAGTCGCGCGCGATGCGCTGTCATGGGTGCGTCGCGATGTCGAGAACGAACTGAACAGCGCCAACGACAACCCGCTGATCGATCCGGACGGCGAACGCGTGCTGCACGGTGGCAATTTCTATGGCGGCCACATTGCGTTCGCGATGGATTCGCTCAAGGTCGCCGTCGCGAATCTGGCCGACCTGATGGACCGCCAGCTGGCGCTCCTCGTCGACGACAAGTTCAATAACGGCCTGCCGCGCAACCTGTCGGGCGCATCGGCCGCGCGCGCGCCGATCAACCATGGCTTCAAGGCCGTGCAGATCTCGTCGTCCGCATGGACCGCCGAAGCACTCAAGCAGACGATGCCCGCCAGTGTGTTTTCCCGTTCGACGGAAGCGCATAACCAGGACAAGGTGAGCATGGGCACGATCGCCGCCCGCGATTGCCTGCGCGTGCTGGAACTCACCGAACAGGTCGCGGCGGCCCACACGCTCGCAACTGTGCAGGCTGTGCAGTTGCGCCTGCGGATCAACGAGGCGACGCCGGTGCCCGCGCCATTGCGCGCGTTTGCCGATCGCGTGACGGCGGCTTCGCCCTTCGTCGGCGAAGACCGCGCACTGGAGCGCGACCTGCGCGCGTTGACGGCGCGCATCGCCGCTTGCGCGTTGGTCGACGGCTATCGCGGAGACGCAGTGCATGACTGAATCCGCGAAAGTGCTGACGGCAAGCGCGACGGTCGAAGTGCCGTTTCATGACGTGGACGCAATGAACGTCTGCTGGCACGGGCACTATCTGAAGTACTTCGAGATCGGCCGCGCGGCGCTGCTGCGCGTGTTCGACTACGACTATCACGAGATGCGGCAGTCCGGCTATCTGTGGCCGATCGTCGAGGCGCATCTCAAGTACGTGCGGCCGGCAACCTACGGCCAGAAAATCGACGTGTGCGCGACCTTGCTCGAGTATGAAAACCGGCTGAAGATCGGCTATGAGATCGTCGATTGCGCGTCGGGCACGCGTTTGACGAAGGGTTACACGATCCAGGTGGCGGTCGATGCCGCGACGCAGGAACTGCAGTTCGTGTCGCCGCCGGTGGTGTTCGAGAAACTGGAGCGCGCATGGTCACGCTGAAACTTCGCGCGTGCATCTGTGCGGCGCTGATCGCTGTTGCGTTGCCTTCGGTTGGCGCTTTTGCCGCTGCTTCTGTCGCGTCACCATCCGCATCGGCGGGCGACACGCAACTGGTGCAGCAGATCACGGGCAAGCTCGCTCAGGCGAAGGGCGTGCGCGCGCAGTTCACGCAGACGCAGACCCTCTCGGCGATGAACAGGCCGCTCGTCAGCACGGGTTCGCTGGTGTTTTTCCGTGAGCGCGGGGTCCTCTGGCAGATCGACACGCCGTACAAGGCAACCTACGTCATCACCGACGCGGGCGTCGCCGAAGTCAACGCAGCGGGTCAGCGCGTGAACACGAACGCACCGCAGGGCGCACGCGGCGTCGCGCAGGTCTCGAAGATGATGCGCGCCATGCTCGGCGGCGATCTGTCGGCGCTGTATTCGCAATTCGACGTCAAGGCCGAAGGCACGCCTCTTCAATGGCGCATGCAGTTGACGCCGAACCAGCCGCAGCTCGCGCAGGCGATCAAGGGTCTGCAGATGGAGGGCGGCGATTATCTGAAGACGCTGCGCATCACGCTCGCCAACGGCGACGTGACCCAGATCGAGTTCGCCAATAGCCGCGCGGTCGATGAACTGCAGCAGTCCGAGCGCACGCTGCTGGGAGCGAAATGATGTACGCGTTGCAACGGCACGCAACAAAACATGCGTGGGGCATGCGCGCCGCGTGGCTGCTGCTGGCCGTCGTGGCGACGCTGTACTGCGTGTGGCGTTTTGCTGCGTCGTCGCCGTTGCAGACCAATCTGCTGGCTCTGCTGCCGGCCACCGAAGCCGACCCCGTCGCCGAACAGGCCGTCGATACGCTCGCTACTGCGCTCGGCGATCGCACGGTGTTTCTCGTCACCGCGAACGATGCGGCGCACGCGAAGGCGGCCGCGAAAGCGCTGGGCGCGACGCTCTCGAAGAGCGGCGCGTTCGGCTCGGTCATCGCGGAAGTGCCGCCATTCGACCCGGCGCAGATCACGCGGCTGTACCTGCCGTATCGCTTCAACCTGCTTGCGCCGGCCGATCGCGCGGCGCTTGCCGACGGTTCAGCGCTGCACGATGCGCTTCTTCGGCGTCTGTACAGCCCGCTGCAGGGCGGCCTTTCGACACCGGTTGCCGACGATCCGTTTGGCTGGCTCGAACACTGGCTGGCGACCCTGCCGCTTGCGACATCGAATCTGGAAATCGAAGACAACCTGCTGGTCGTGCATCGCGGCGCTGCGACGAGCGTCCTGATCGTCGCGACGCTGCCGGGCTCGGCCTATGAATCGAAGACCCAGCATGCGGTGCTCGACGCGGTCGCAAGCGGTGAATCGGCGCTCAGGCAGCAATATCCCGACGTGACGCTTGCACGCACCGGCGCGGTGTTCTACGCGGAATCGGCGCGTTCCGCGTCGGAGCGCGAGGTGCACCTGATCGGCGCGGTGTCCGCATGCGGGATTGCGATGCTGATGCTGTGGGTGTTCCGTTCGCCGCGTCTGTTGCTGCTCGGATTTGTCTCGACGGCGCTCGGCATCGTCTGTGCGCTCGCCGTGACGATGCTGGTATTCGGCAAGCTCCATCTGCTGACGCTTGTGTTCGGCGCGAGCCTGATCGGTGAGGCGGTCGACTACTCGATCCAGTACTTCGTCGTCTATCTCGGCGCGCGAGACGACTGGGAACCCAGGCGCGGTGCCCGCGAGGTCCGGCCTGCGCTGACGGTCGCGCTCGTCACGAGCCTGCTCGGCTACGCGATCCTCGCCTGGGTGCCGTTTCCGGCGCTCAAGCAGATTGCGTGCTTCGCGATAGCCGGCATCTGCACGGCGTTCGCCTCGGTGCTGTGGTTGCTTCCGGCGTTGCTGGTGCGGCCGCCGAAGCGCCGTCCGCGGCGGCTTTTCGTTGCCTCGGCGAAGCTGCTGGCGCGCTGGCATGCAGCGATTGGCGGCCGGCGCGCGTGGGGCGTGGCGGCGTTGATTCTGATTGTCGCGGTGCCTGGCTGGCTGCGGCTCATCAGCGATGACGACATCCATCTGCTGATCCAGCGCGATCCAGTGCTGGTCGCGCAGGAGCAGAAGGTGCGCGACGCGATCGGCGTCGACAACAGCGCGCAGTTCTTCGTCGTGCGCGGCGAGACGCCCGAGATCGTGCTGCAGCGCGCGGAAGCACTTGGCACCCGGCTCGATGCGCTGCCCGCCAACATGAAGGTGGATGGCTGGCAGTCGGTGACTTCCTTTGTGCCTTCCGCGAAACGCCAGCAGGAAGACCGGATGCTGATCGCGCAGCACGTATTCAACGATCCCGCGGCCTTGCGCACGATGCTGACCGACGCTGGTTTCCGTGACGACGTGGTCGATACGTGGCTGAAGACCTACGCGCAGTCGGAGCATTCGGTTCTGGGTGTCGACCAGTGGCTTGCTGCGCCCTGGTCGCAGCCGTACCGGCATCTCTGGCTGGGCGCGGTCGATGCCCCGTCGCACGGCTATGCTGCGGTCGTGATTCCGCAGCGCGTCACGCCTGAGAATCAGCCGACGCTCGTGGCGACCGCGCAGACGCTGGAGGGCGTCACTTTCGTCGACAAGGCGGCGAGCGTGTCGAAGCTGTTCGGCGCGTATCGCGTCGACAGCGGGCTGTGGCTCGCGGGCGCACTGGCGCTCGTGCTGGGGCTCTTGATGCTGCGCTACCGGCCCCGTGGTGGCCTTGCGTTGACACTGCCGGTGCTGCTGGCGGTCGGCGTGACGCTCGCGGTGTTCGGCTACGCCCGCGTGCCGCTCAATCTCTTCAACTGGCTCGCGCTGATGCTGGTGCTTGGCGTAGGCGCAAACTATGCGGTATTCCTGCGCGAAGGCTGCATGCGCGCGCCGCAGGAACTCGGCGCAGTGTGGACCGGCGTGCTGCTGTCCGCAGCCACGACCTTGCTGTCGTTCGGCTCGCTCGGCTTGAGCGACATGCCCGCGCTGAAGAGCTTCGGCGCCACGCTCGCGCTTGGCATTGCCGTGTCGGTGCTGCTCGCGCCGATCGGCATGCCATCGGATGAAAGGAGGGTCGCATGAACGCGCCACGAGTCTATTTACACGCGCTCGGCATGATCAACGCGCTTGGCGACGATGTCGAGTCGATCCTGCCGGCGCTCGCGGCGACGCAGTCGCCCGGGATGGGCGTGGTCCAGATGCGCGCCGGCGAATCGTTTGTGGGTCGCGTGAAGGCGTCGCTGGATGTCGCACCGCATGCGTCGCTGGCACGCTATGACTGCCGCAATAACCGCCTGTTGCTGGCCGCACTTGCACAGATTTCGCCACACATCGAAGCGGCGCGTGCGCGCTACGGCGCACACCGGATCGGCGTGGTACTGGGCACCAGCACCTCGGGGATCGAGGCGGCCGAAACCGCGTTTATCCACCAGGCGCAGGCGGGACAGCTGCCCGAGAGCTTCAACTACCGGCAGATGGAAATCGGCACCGCTGCACCGTTCGCGGCCGCCGCGCTCGACCTTCACGGTCCGGCTTTCACCATTTCGACGGCATGCACATCGAGCGCGAAGGCGTTTGTTTCGGCGCGCCGTCTGCTGCAGTTGCAACTGTGCGATGCGGTGATCATCGGCGGTGTCGATTCGCTGTGCGAGCTGACGGTTCAGGGCTTCGCGTCTCTCGAGTCGACCAGCAGCGCACGCACGAACCCGATGAGCCGCAATCGTTGCGGGATCAACGTCGGCGAAGGTGCGGCCGTGTTCCTGATGAGCCGTGAAGAAGGACCGGTGGTGCTCGCAGGCGCGGGTGAATCGAGCGACGCGCATCATATTTCAGCGCCGGACCCACGGGGCGTCGGCGGTGAGATCGCGTTGCGCGCGGCGCTGGCCGAAGCGGGCCTCGCGCCCTCGGCGATTGGCTATGTGAATCTGCACGCGACCGCCACACGCAAGAACGATGAAATGGAAGCTCGCCTGATGGCGCGTGTATTCGCGGATGGCGTCGCCACGAGCGGCACGAAGCCGCTGACCGGTCACCAGCTCGGCGCGGCCGGTGCAACTGAACTCGGCTTCGCATGGCTCGCGCTCGCCCGCGATGACGTCGCGTTGCCACGCCATCTGTGGGACGGCGAAGCGGATCCCGAACTGCCGGCACTCGACCTCGTCGAGAGCGAACGCTATCTGTCTCGCGCGTCTGGCCCGCAACATGTGATGAGCAATTCGTTTGCATTCGGCGGCAGCAATGTCAGCCTGATCCTTGGACGATGACGGAAGCGATGACAGAAGTAACCGACAACCGCGTCACCGGGGCGACCGGCACGGCCTTTCCGCCGATCGACGCAATCCTGCCGCATCGCGGCACGATGCTGCTGATCGATGCCGTGCTGACGTGCGCGGACGAAAGGCTTACCGCTGAAGCAATTGTGCACAGCGACGCGTGGTACGCCGATGCCGACGGCGCGATGCCCGCCTGGATCGGCATCGAACTGATGGCGCAGACGATCGCCGCGCACATCAGCCTGCTCGCGATGCGTGCAGGCGGCAGGGCCCGGCCCGGTGTGCTGCTCGGCACGCGCAGCTATACGGCGCTGCTGCCGGCATTTCCCGCCGGCGCGCGCCTCGTCGTCGAAGCGACGGAACTGCTGCGCGGCGAAGAAGGCCACAGCGCATACGAATGCGCGATCGACCACGACGGCATGCGTTGCGCCGAGGCCGTCATCAAGGTCTTCCAGCCGACCGATTTTCAGACATTCATCGAGGGGAGCTTCAGCTCATGAGCCGGCGTGTTCTCGTAACCGGTGCAAGCCGCGGCATTGGCCGCGCGATTGCCTATCAACTGGCTGCCGATGGCTTCATCGTCTCCGTCCATTGCCGCACGGGCCGCAGCGAAGCGCAGGCCATCACCGCCGGCATCGCCGCCCAGGGCGGCACGGCGCGTGTGCTGCAGTTCGATGTGCGCGACCGCGCGACGTGCCGTGAAGTGCTCGAAGCGGATGTCGCCGCGCACGGGCCGTACTACGGCATCGTCTGCAGCGCGGGCGTCACACGCGATGCCGCCTTTCCCGCGCTGACCGAAGAAGACTGGGACGTCGTGATCGAAACCGGTCTCGACTCGTTCTACAACGTCGTCCATCCATTGACGATGCCGATGGTGCGCGCACGCAAAGGCGGCCGGATCGTCACGATCGCGTCCGTTTCGGGCGTGATGGGCAACCGTGGCCAGGTCAACTACAGCGCGGCGAAAGCCGGCCTGATCGGCGCGACCAAGGCGCTCGCCGTCGAACTTGCGACGCGCAACATCACGGTCAACTGCGTTGCGCCTGGGTTGATCGAAACCGGCATGCTCGACGAAGTGCCACTCGAACACGCGCTTAAGACCGTGCCGATGAACCGCGTCGGCCAGCCGGTCGAAGTGGCGTCGGTGGTGAGTTTCCTGATGTCGGATGCCGCGTCGTATGTGACGCGGCAGGTGATCGGCGTCAACGGCGGGATGGTCTGATGAAGCGCGTCGTCATCACCGGCATGGGCGGCGTCACGGCGTTCGGCAGCGACTGGAGCGACATCGAGGCCAGGCTGAAGAGCGGCCGCAACGCCGTGCGGCGCATGCCCGAATGGGACTACTTCACGTCCCTGCATACGCGGCTTGCGTGTCCGTTGCCGGAGTTCACGCTGCCTGCGCACTATCCGCGCAAGAAGACGCGCTCGATGGGACCCGTCTCGATGTATGCGGTGCGCGCGAGCGAGTTCGCGCTGGCCGATGCGGGCCTGCTCGACGATGCCTCCATCAGCGATGGCCGCATGGGCGTCGCATATGGATCGTCGTCGGGATCCGTGCAGCCGATCCGCGCCTTCGGAAGCATGCTCGAAACCGGCTCGATGAGTGAGGTGACGTCGAACAGCTACGTGCAGATGATGCCGCACACGGCCGCCGTCAACGTCAGTCTCTTCTGGGATCTGAAAGGCCGCATCGTGCCGACTTCGTGTGCGTGCGCGTCCGGCAGCCAGGCAATCGGCTATGCATACGAGACGATCGCGACCGGCAGGCAGACGCTGATGCTCGCGGGCGGCGCGGAGGAACTGTCGGGGCCGGCGGTGGCCGTGTTCGACACCCTCTATGCGACCAGCACACGCAACGACGAACCGCATCTGACGCCGCGTCCGTTCGACGTTGCACGCGACGGGCTCGTGGTGGGCGAGGGCGCGGCGACGCTGGTGCTGGAAGACTACGACCACGCGCTTGCGCGTGGCGCGAAGATTCACGCGGAGATCGTCGGTTTCGGCTGCAATTCGGATGGCGCGCACATGACACAGCCGACCGCTGCAACGATGGCGGGTGCGATGCAGCTCGCCTTGCGCGATGCGCAACTCGCACCGGAAGCGATCGCGTACGTGAATGCACACGGCACGTCGACCGATCGCGGCGATGTCGCTGAAAGCCAGGCGACCGCACAGACTTTCGGCGCACGCATGCCGATCAGTTCGCTGAAGAGTTACGTCGGCCACACGCTCGGCGCGTGTGGCGCGCTCGAAGCGTGGTGGACCATCGAGATGATGAAGCGCAACTGGTATGCCCCCACGCTCAACCTGACCGACGTCGATCCCGCCTGCGCAGCCCTCGACTACATCATGGGCGAAGGCCGCGCGATCGACGCGGAACACGTGATGAGCAATAACTTCGCGTTCGGCGGAATCAACACATCGCTGATTTTCAGGCGCGCGCCGTGAGTGAGCTGAAGGGGCTGTCGCGGGTGGTCGTCACCGGGATGGGCATCGTGTCGTGCCTGGGCAATACGCTCGACGACGTGTCGGCCGCGCTACGTGCGGGGCGCGGCGGCATCACGCGGATCGATGCGTGGCGTGAGCGCGGTTTCGAAACCCAGGTAGCGGGGGTTGCATCGGTGGCCGGCGAGACGCCCTTCGACCGAAAGCTCGAGCGTTTCATGGGCGATACCGCGCGTTTCGCGGCGCATGCGGCCCGCAAGGCGCTCGACGACGCGGCGCTCGATCCGGCCGCTCTACGCTCGCCGCGCGCAGGCGCGGTGATCGGCTCGGGCGTCGGCACGATGTCGGCCTATGATGCGGCGTTGGCGATCGCCAACGCACGCGGCGTCGAGAAAACTCCGCCGTATACGGTGCCGCAGGCGATGAGCAGCACCGCCTCGGCGAACGTCGCCCAGGTGTTCGGGGTGGAGGGCGTGACGTATTCGCCTTCGTCCGCGTGCACGACTTCATCGCTGGCGATCGGGCAGGCGATGCAGCTGATCCAGACCGGCCGCCAGGACATCGTGCTGGCCGGCGGCAGCGAATCGCTGCACGACAACATGACACTGATGTTCGATGCGATGGGCGCGTTGTCGCGGCGCTTCAACGACACGCCCTCGCGCGCATCGCGGCCCTACGACGTCGCGCGCGACGGCTTCGTGATCGCTTCGGGGGCTGGCGTGCTGGTGCTGGAATCGCTCGCGCACGCGCTGGCGCGCGGCGCGCGCATATACGGGGAACTGACCGGCTTCGGCCATTGCACCGACGGCGCCGGCATGGTGACACCGCACGCAGAGGGCATTGCGCGCGCGATACGCGGCGCGCTCGAAGAAGCGGGCAAGCAGCCGGACTACATCAACACCCATGCGCCGTCGACGCCACGCGGCGATGCAGAAGAATTGCTCGCGCTGCAGACAGTCTTCGGCGCGCAGTTGCCGGCGTTTTCGTCGACGAAGGGAATGACTGGGCATCCGCTTGGCGCGTGCGGCGCGCATGAAGCGATCTATGCGTTGCTGATGATGCGCGACGGGTTCATCGCAGGCACGACGGGAATCGAGACGGCCGATCCCGATCTGGGCATTGAGCATATGCCGCTCGTGAGGGCGTCGCGGGGTGCGACGATCGAAGCGGCGATGTCGGTTTCATTCGGGTTTGGCGGCAGTTGCGCCAGCCTGATGTTTAGCGCCTGGAAGGGCGTTTGAAGTACAGAAGAAGACCGTAACCACAACGAGGGAAATAATAATGAAGCTTGGCTACACACTCGGCGCGCTGGCTGTCGCCGTGTTCGCACAGAGCGCGCAGGCGACCACCGAGGTCAAGACGTTGTCCTTGCAACCTGTGCTGTCCTGCGGCGTGAGCGGCAGCGCGGCTGCGCTGCGCGTGCAGGGCGATGTCGTCGTGCTCGAAGCAAAATAATCAATACGAGGAGAGACCATGAAACGCCAACTGATGCTTGCGACCCTGTTCGCCACACTTGCTACCTCGCACGCCTTTGCGCGCGACACTGTGCATGACTACCCGGTCGATGAAGCGCTGCAGAGTGAGCCGGGCAAGGTAAGCGACGATATCCCGTTGTATTTCGCCGGCCAGCGTCATCCGGCTGTCGTGAAATCGCAGGGCGAATTCTCGACGAACAAGAAGACCAACGCGTTCGGCAAGAGCGATGAAGTGGCCTGCAAGCACGTGTTTCTGTCGGCCGTCATCGAGTTGCAGGAGCGCGCACGCAAGGAAGGCGGCAATGCCGTCATCAACATCAAGAGCAACTACCGGAACGAACTGCGCGAGAGCGCAACCCAGTATACGTGCGGCGCCGGTGCCGTCATCGCCGGCGTGGCGCTGATTGGCGATGTGGTTACGCTGAAGAAGTAACGACCTGCTGCGACCTGGGGGGCGACGCACCGGGAGTCGGTGCTGCCGCCTCAACGGTCTTATTGGCGAGTTGCGTCAGGTAACCCGGGACGTTTCGGGCCGCCTCAGGTCGATCGGATCGCGGCGACATTGACGAGCGTTTCGCGACGCTTGCCAGGTTGCGGACGATGCAGGCCGAGCCGCTCGAAGAGCCCGAAATCCTTCGCACGGCTCCACCAGAGATAAGGCAGGGAAATGTTCCGCGAAGAGAACGTAAAGCCCGCATGACGGATCATGTCGAGGTAACCATCGGCGCTTTTCTGCACATGCATCGGATGGCGGAACAGCAGGCGGATGACCCACGACTTGATGTACGCATCGGTCGATTCGGCAAACAGCAGCACGCCGCCTGGCTTCAGCACACGGCGGAATTCCGTGAGCGCGCGTTCCTGTTCGACGAGGTGATGGAACGTCTGGTGACAGAACACGATGTCCGCGCTGGCGTCGGCGAGCGGCAACTGCGCGCAGTCGCCATGCATGACTTCGATGGTGGTTTGTGGTGGGCAGGCGCGGCCCGCATGTGCTGCAAGCGCCAGCGACGGCCTGTGAAAGTCGATGCCGACGATGCGCTCGGGCTTGAATGCTTCGGCCAGCAGGCGAAACGAGATACCCTGACCGCAGCCGACGTCCACGATGACGGGTGCGACGGGTAGTGGTGCGTCGATCAGTCGTTTGAGGTCGTTGATTGCGACGCGCAGGACGTGATGTTCCCAGGTACGGGTACGCAGAAACCAGATGCCGAAGGCCGTTTCCGGCACGAAAGGCACGTGGGATGTTTCGGATGGCGACATGTGATCTCCTCGCCGGGATAGTGTTGTTGATTGTTGATCCGCGCGCCATTGTAATGGCAAGCGGATATGTCGTGGGCGAAGAGATGGAGCGCAGGAAGCTGTCCAGTGAAGGCAACCAGAAGAGGGTGTGTTGAATACGATTTCAGGTTCATCAGGCAACGACGTCGATGTGGCCATCATTGGCGCGGGACCGTCGGGTGCTGTTGCGGCGGCGTTACTCCGGAAAGCGGGGCGTTCGGTGCTGGTGCTCGAGCGCCAGCATTTTCCGCGTTTCTCCATTGGCGAGAGCTTGCTGCCGCAAAGCATGGCTTACCTCGAAGAGGCGGGCATGTTGCAGGCGGTGGTTGAAGCGGGCTTTCAGTACAAGAATGGAGCGCACTTTATCCACAAGGAGCGTTCATGCGCATTCGATTTCCGCGACAAGCATTCGGCCGGGTGGGGCACGACCTATCAGGTAGACCGCGCGACCTTCGATGACCTGCTGATTCGGTGTGCCGCGCAGCAGGGCGCCGATGTGCGTTTTGGCCACTCAGTGCGTGCGATGCAGACGGGCGATGCGCCGGTGCTCGATGTCGAAGATGAGGCGGGCCACGTCTATCAGGTGCGTGCGCAGTTCGTGCTGGACGCGAGCGGATTTGGGCGCGTGCTGCCACGGCTGCTGAATCTCGAAGCGCCGACGCGGATGCCCACACGGGCTGCGATTTTTACGCACGTGTGCGATGGGATTCCCTTTGGCGCGATCGACCGGAACAAGATCGTGGTTGCCGTTCATCCTGAGCGGCGGGACGTCTGGTACTGGATGATTCCGCTGGCAGGAGGGCGATCTTCGGTGGGGTGTGTGGCTGAGGCGAGCTTTCTTGATTGCCCCGATGAAGAGCGCGACGCGCGGTTGCGGGCGTTGATCCTGGAGGAGCCTACGCTGGGGGCTTTGATCGGCACTGCGCCGTTCTTGATGCCTGTGCGGCATATCGGTGGTTATGCGGCCAATGTGGCGCGGCTGCATGGGCCTGGGTATGCGCTGCTTGGCAATGCCGGCGAGTTTCTTGATCCTGTTTTTTCTTCTGGTGTGACTATTGCGATGCGGTCTGCGCATCTTGCCGTGCAGACTTTGTTGCGGCAGTTTGCGGGTGGTTCTGTTGACTGGCAGGTTGATTATGATTTGCCGCTGCGTAAAGGGATCGATACGTTTCGGGCTTTTGTCGAGCGGTGGTACACCGGCGAGTTGCAGGAGATCATTTTTTATCCCGAGCAGACGGCTTCTATTCGGCGCATGATCAGCGCCGTGCTTGCTGGGTATGCATGGGACGAGAGTAATCCTTATGTTGCTGATCCTCAGCGGCGGTTGAATGCCTTGTATCAGGTTTGTGTGCAAGGGTGATGGTTGGGTTTGCTTTTGTTGTTGCCTTTCCTTGATTGGCTTCTGGTTTATTAGCGTCGCCCCTGTGCGGGGCGGCACCTACTTTTCTTTGTCTTGCCAAAGAAAAGTAGGCAAAAGAAAGGCGCCGAAAACGCGTCTTGTCTCGATGTGTCGCTGACGGGGAACGGTAACCCATGAAGTGTCGCCCTCGCAAGGAAACGACTTTGGTCCGACGCCAGACCGTCCCTCGCACCGCAGCGCCAGTGACAAAGGGCTCATTCATCCGACTCCGCACTGCGTGCGTCGCCGTGCGGCACCGCGCCTTTTGCATATCGCATTGCAGCTTTGGTTTTTGCGCTGGTTTCGGTTCTGGCTCAGGCTTTGACTCTGACTCTGACTCTGACTCTGGCTATATCCCTGGCCGTGGCTTGGTGTGGCCTCCGGCTTCGCAATTTCTCGGATAGCACAACCGAGTTCTATGCGCCCCGCCGGTTCATCGACGCTGAGTAGTTTGGATTAACGCGTGCGCGGAACGACGACTAGTTCACGCGCAAAGGCGTGCGGCGGTGCTTCGAGAGTGTAAGCGCGTGAGTACCGTAACATCGCGAAACCTGTCCGCGACGCACGCAGTGCGGAGTGGGATGAATGAGCCCTTTGTCACAAGCGGTACTGCGCGAGGGACGGTCTGGCGTCGGACTAATGTCGCGTCCCTTGCGAGAGCGACACCTCATGAGGTGCCATTCCCCGTCAGCGACACATCGAGAGAAGATGAGCTTTCGGCGCCTTTCTTTTGCCTACTTTTCTTTGGCAAGACAAAGAAAAGTAGGTGCCGCCCCGCACAGGGGCAACGCTAATAAACCAGAAGCAAAACAAGAAACCGCAACAACATAATCAAACAGAAGAAAAAAACTCAGACAGCAGCAATACAAACAACCTGCTCCTTGACAACATCCCTCTGATGCACCCGCTTGCCAGCGGCATAAGTCTCAAACACAGCCCGATCATCCCCAAGCAACGCAAACGAAAACAACAACTCCTCGAGCGACTCACACCGCGCATTACGCCTTGCAAGCAAAGGCGTCGCCGCCGGATCGAGCACAACAAAATCCGCCTCCGCGCCGGCGCGAAGCGTGCCAACCTTGTCGGCAAGATCAAGCGCCTCCGCCGCGCCGGCGGTCGCAAGCCAGAACATGCGCGTCGCCGTCAGGTGATGACCATTGAGCCGGGCGACCTTATGCGCTTCGTTCATCGTCTGCAGCATTGAGAACGACGTGCCGCCACCGACGTCGGTAGCCAGCGCAACCGGCATTCCCGCTTCACCGGCCTTGTCGAAATCGAACAGCCCGCTGCCAAGAAACAGGTTCGACGTCGGGCAATGCGACGCAACCGCGCCAGTCTGCGCCATCCGCCTGCGGTCCTCGTCGTCGAGATAGATACAGTGCCCATACACCGCGCGACGACGCAGCAAGCCGTAGTGATCGTAAATGTCGAGATAACTGCGATGCCCTGGGAACAGATCCGCGACCCATTTCACTTCGTCGGTGTTCTCGGCGACGTGGCTCTGGATAAACACATCCTGATGCTCGCGCGCGAGGACCCCGCACGCTTCCAGCTGCGCTTCGGTCGAAGTGGGCGCAAAGCGTGGCGTCAACGCGTACATCTGCCGGCCGCGGTTGTGCCAGCGGTCAATCAGCTCCCTGCTGTCGTCGTATCCCGACTGCGCGGTGTCGCGCAGGAACTCAGGACAGTTCCGGTCCATCAACACCTTGCCCGCCACCATCCGCAGATTGCGCAGTTCGCTTTCGGCAAACAGCGCATCCGCCGACTGTTTGTGCACCGTGCTGTAGACCAGCGCGGTCGTCGTGCCGCACGCGAGCAGCTCGTCGACGAAGAACATCGCCGTGTCCCGCGCATAGGCCATGTCCTCGAAGCGGCGCTCCGTGGGGAACGTATAGGTGTTCAGCCACGGCAGAAGTCCAGGCGCCGGCGACGCAATCATGTCCGTTTGCGGATAGTGGATGTGCGTGTCGATAAAGCCCGGCACGATCAGCTTGCCGCGCATCTCTGTGACCTGCGTGTCCGGCGCGAGCTGGTTCGACAGGGCCGCATACGCACCGCTCGCGACAACGTGTCCGTCCTCGACGATCAGCAGGCCGTCTTCGTTGAAGACCGCTGCGTTGGACGATTGCGCGGGATCGCCATGGAATGTCAGCAGTTGTGCGCGGTAAGCCGTCTGATTCATGAGAAACACTGTCTCCGTAATAGCCTGGGATCGAGAGGCCGGCCGGCCTCTCCGTCACCTTCGATGCCTGCTGTCAGGCAGGCAATGCAGCACCGGCGGCATGCCAGTGCGCGTCGAGTCTTGCGATGAGCGCATCGCGCTCCGCCTGCGTCACGAACGACGCCTCGAAGCTGTTGCGCAAAATGGTGTAGACCTCCGCGTCGGTCAGCTTCAGCGCGTCGATGGTTGCGAGATAGTTCGCGTTGATGTAGCCGCCGAAATACGCCGGGTCGTCCGAATTCACCGTGACGGCCACGCCGTGGTCGAGCAGGTCCTTCAGCGTGTGCTTCGTCAGATCGTCGAACACGCATAGCTTGAGGTTCGACAGCGGGCACACGGTCAGCGCGACGCGCGTATCGGCGAGCCGCGTCACAAGTGCCGGATCTTCAATGCTGCGTACGCCGTGATCGACCCGGTCGACCTTCAGCAGATCGAGCGCTTCGTAGATGTACGACGGCGGTCCTTCCTCGCCGGCATGGGCGACGAGCTTCAGCCCCTTCGCACGCGCCCTGGCGAATACACGTTCGAACTTCGACGGCGGGTGGCCGCGCTCAGACGAATCCAGACCGACACCAATCAGGCGATGGCTGTATTGATCGAAAAGCGGCAACGCGGCGTCGAACGTCGCGAGCGCATCTTCTTCCGACAGGTGGCGCAGGAAGCACAGAATCAGCTTGCTCGTCAGGCCACGCTTTTCCGCGTCCGCCAGTGCGCGTTCGATCCCGGCAACCGCCGTCGCGATCGAAACGCCACGCTCGGTATGCGTCTGCGGATCGAAGAAGATCTCGGTATGCACGACGTTATCGGCAAGCGCGCGTTCGGCGTACGCCATCGTCATGTCGTAGAAATCCTGCTCGGTCAGGAGCACGCTTGCGCCCGCGTAGTAGATGTCGAGGAACGATTGCAGATCGGTGAAGGCGTAGGCAGCCCGCAGCGCGTCGATCGAGTCGTACGCGAGCGTCACGCCGTTGCGCTCCGCGAGCCTGAAGATCAGCTCGGGTTCGAGCGAACCTTCGATGTGGATATGCAGTTCTGCCTTCGGCGCGCCTGCCACCTTGCTGGCGAGAGAGGAAGTAGTCGTCATGGCTGGTATTTCGCTGGTTCTGGTGTTCTGGTTTGAGGGAGCGGGTCTCGCTCCGGATGTGTTTCCGCTCTATGCAGGTTGCGCTGCATGTGCGTTGGCTTCGACGGCCTGCAACAGTTGCGCGGCCGCCGAGATCGCGATGATCTCGGGCGACTTGTCGACAATGCCCTCGACGCCGAGCGGGCACCTCATCCGCGCGATCTGCGACGGATCGATGCCGCGTGCGGCGAGCCGGTGCTCGAACTGCTTGCGCTTCGTGTGCGAGCCGATCATGCCGAAGAACGCATAGTCGCCGCGACGCAGGATGCGTTCCGCGAGTGCGAGATCGACCCGGTGATCGTGCGTCATCACGATGAAATACGTGTTCGGCGCAGCCTGATCGACGGCTTCGTCAGGGGCGTCGTTGGCGTCGATCGTGAGGTTCGGCGCAGCGAGCGTGGCGGGCGGAGGAAACTGCGCGTCGCGTTCGTCGACCCAGCGTACGTGGCACGGCAAGGTGGCCAGTACCCGCACGAGCGCGGCACCGACGTGGCCTGCGCCGAACAGCACGACGGCGAAGTCGCGTGGCGCGATCGTCTCGGTGAGGAGCGCGCTGCTTTCGTCGAAACCGGCGCCGTCCCATAGCAGGCAGTCAGCGCTTTCGACGCCGGGCTCCGGGTCGGACAGCATCACGGCATCCGGGGCGGGCCCGAATGATACGCTACGGACCGTCGAAAGACCGGCGGCATTGCGCTTCGCCAGCGAGCTCACCCAACCGAGATCGCCGATATCGAGCCGCTCGAACGCGAGCACGACTGCACCACCGCAGCACTGTCCAAGGCTTGGGCCCAGCGCGAACCGTTCGAGACGCCGCATATGCGGCGTGCGCATGCCGTCCTTCAGCACCTGGCGCGCGCTTTCGATGGCTTTCCATTCGAGATGTCCGCCGCCGATCGTATGCCGCGCCGAGTCGCGCGTCACGATCATCTTGGTGCCGGCCTCGCGGGGCGCGGAGCCTTCGACGCGCGCGACCGTCACGAGCACGGCGGCGTCGCCGTGAACAAGCAGTTGTTGCAGATCGGGTAGCCAGGCTTGCATCCGGCGTTTCTCCATACAGGGCCTCACGGGATCGCCGTGCGGCCGGTTGATCGTGGCGGCCCGCGCGCTTCATGTGCGCGCGGGCCGCCTGTTAAATCCAGGCAGTCGTATCGGCGGTTGCGGGCGCGGGAGCGGGTCCCGCAGCCGCCTTTGCATCCGTCGCAGCCTGCAGTGACTCGAGCGCGTCCAGAATCGCTTCGGGTGTCGCCGGCGCGCGCAATGACGGTGCGCCCGGCGCATCGGGCACGGCGGCCGCGATCGCATCGCGCAGCGCCAGAAACACCGAGAACGGCAACAGCAACGGCGGCTCGCCGACCGCCTTCGAACGGAACACGGTTGGCTCGGCGTTTTCGTTGCGATACAACTGGACGTGGAACGCGGCCGGTGTGTCGCTGATAGCGGGAATCTTGTACGTCGATGGCGCATGCGTCATCAGACGGCCATCGCGGTTCCACCAGAGTTCTTCGGTGGTGAGCCAGCCCATGCCCTGGATGTATCCGCCTTCCACCTGGCCGATATCGATGGCCGGATTGATCGACTGCCCGACATCGTGCAGGACGTCGGCGCGCACGAGCTTCCATTCGCCGGTCAGGGTATCGATCACGACCTCGGACACCGCAGCGCCATAGGCGAAATAGTAGAACGGATGACCGGTCAGCGTCTTGGCGTCCCAGTGGACTTTGGGCGTCGTATAGAAGCCGTCGGACCACAGTTGCACGCGGGCCAGATACGCGGCGCCCGTCAGCTGTTCAAACGGCATGGCCGCGCCGTTGACGCTCACCATGCCGTCAGCGAACTGCACGTCTTCGGCCGCGCCGCCGAGTACTTTGGCAGCGAGTGCCGCGAGCCGCTCGCGTATCGTGCGTGCGGCCGCTTCGGCGGCCTTGCCGTTCAGGTCGCTGCCTGTCGACGCCGCCGTCGCCGATGTGTTCGCGACTTTCGACGTATCGGTTGCGGTTACACGCACGCGCGACAGCGCCACGCCGAATTCGCCGGCGACGACCTGGGCGACCTTCGTGTTGAGCCCCTGGCCCATCTCGGTGCCGCCGTGATTGACGAGGATCGAACCATCCTTGTAGATGTGCACGAGCGCGCCCGCCTGATTCAGGAACGGCACGTTGAACGAGATGCCGAACTTCACAGGCGTCAAGGCTATCCCGCGCTTGAGCACCGGGCTCGCCGCGTTGAATGCGGCAAGGGCGGCACGCCGCGCGCGATAGTCGCTGGTTGCGAGGAGTTCGTCGGTGAGCGGCGCGATGATGTTGTCCTCGACGCGTTGTCCATACGGTGTCACGTCGCGCTCGCCGATACCGTAGAAGTTGGCGAGTCGCACGTCGAGTGGATCGCATTTCAGCTGCCGCGCGATGCTGTCGAGCATCACCTCCATCACGAGCGCGCCCTGCGGGCCGCCGAAGCCGCGAAAGGCGGTGTTCGACTGCGTATTCGTCTTGCAGCACAGCGCGACGATGTCGACGTCGGACAGGTAATACGCATTGTCGAAGTGACAGACGGCGCGTGTCGCCACGGCACCCGACAGGTCCGCCGAATAGCCGGCCCGCAGCGCGATTTCGACGCGTGCGCCGAGAATCCGGCCGGTGTCGTCGAACCCGGCTTCGTATTCGTAGAAGGCGTCATGGCGCTTGCCGGTGATCATGAAGTCGTCGTCGCGGTCGGCGCGCAGTTTCACCGGACGCCGCAGCTTGTGCGCCGCGAGCGCCGCGACGCAGGCGAACAGCGCCGACTGTGATTCCTTGCCGCCGAAACCCCCGCCCATACGCCGACATTCGCAGATCACGTTGTGCGTCGGCCAGCCGAGCATGTGCGCGACGACGTGCTGCATTTCGCTGGGATGTTGCGTCGAACTGTAGACGAGCATGCCGTCCATCTCTTTCGGCAGCGCGTACGCGACCTGTCCTTCGAGATAGAACTGCTCCTGGCCGCCGACCTCGAACGTGTCCTTGATCCGGTGCGGCGCCGACGCGATCTTCTCGAGTGGCGCGCCGCGCGTCAGATGCAGTGGCGGCAGCACGAACTGTTTTTTCGCTTTGGCTTCGGCCGGCGTAAGCACGACTTCGAGTGGCTCATAGCGGATCACATCGTCGCTCCTTGCGAGCGATGCGGCGCGGCGCGCTAGTTCATGGCTCTGTGCGATCACGGCGAACACCGGTTGGCCGAGATACAACACTTCGTCGGCGGCGAGGATCGGATCGTCGTGCAGCACGGGACCGCAATTGTTTTCGCCGGGGATGTCGGCGGCGGTCAGGACCGCGATCACGCCAGGCGCATTGCGCACTTCGTCGAGATCGAGCGAGACGATGCGCGCATGCGCATGGCGCGAAAGACCGAGCGCGGCGTGCAGTGTGTCCTGGAGTTCGGGGATATCGTCGGTGTAGGTGGCTTCGCCACTCACATGCAGCGCCGCCGATTCGTGCGGCAACGCCGCGCCGATCGCGGCCGCGGCCGTTGTGTTGCGACCGCTGGCCTCGACGATGAATGCATCGGTCTGCCTGTTCATGGCGACGGCTCCTGTGCAGTTGCGGCCTGCGCTTCGTTTGCTTCAAACGCGAAGGCATTCACGTCGCACAGAGCGAGCGGCGCGGTGTCGCGCGTTTCCAGATGGAAGCGCCACAGCAGATTGCGCGCGACCTTCAACCGGTATGCGCTCGATGCCCGCATGTCGGTCAGCGGCTGATAGTCGGTGGCGAGTGCATCCATTGCGTGGCGCGCGGTTGCATCATCCCAGAGCGCGCCGTTGAGGGCCGCTTCGGCGTGTGCGGCCCGTTGCGGAGTCGCCGCCATGCCGCCGAATGCGATACGTGCATCGATGATCGCGCCGCTATCGTCGATGCGCAGCGCGAACGCCGCGCATACGGCCGAGATGTCCTGATCGTACCGCTTCGAAACCTTGTAGGTGCGAAAGCGCAGATCGCGCGCGGGGCGCGGCACGCGGATGGCCGCGACGAACTCGCCCACGTGCAGCGCGCTTTTCTGATATCCCAGGTAGAACGCGTCGAGCGGCAGCGTGCGTGTTCTGTCTGCCTGCCGCAGCACGACCTCGGCGCCGAGCGCGATCAACGCTGGCATCGAGTCGCCGATCGGCGACCCGTTCGCGACGTTGCCGCCGAGTGTGCCTGCGTTGCGGATCGGCAGCGAAGCGAAGCGCGTCCACATTTCGGCGAGTTCGGGGTAGTCGACGGCGAGTGCCGCGTAGGCATCTTCAAGCGATGCCGCCGCGCCGATCGTCAGCGTCTGCGCATCGCGTTCGATGGTCTTCAGTTCGGCGACGTTGCCGGTATACAGGATGTCGCCGAGATCGCGAAACTGCTTCGTCACCCACAGGCCGACGTCGGTGCTGCCCGCGAGTATGCGCGCGTGCGGATGCAGCGCGCGCAACATGGCGAAAGTGTTGATGTCGAGCGGCGCGTAAAACGTCGATGTGTCGAATTCAGGGCCGCGTGCATCGGGCGAGGTGTACTCGAACGTGTCATGACGCTGGATGGCCTGCAGCGTTTCGGCGATCTTCGCCCGGTCGAACGGCACGCGCGGATATTGCTGGTAGTCGAACATCTTCTGCGCGGCTTCGACGATCGGCCGGTAGCCGGTGCAGCGGCACAGGTTGCCGGACAGGGCGGTGTTGATTTCATCGCGTGTCGGCAGACCGGCCGCGGCGGGCTGGTTCTCGTAGAGCGCCCACATCGACATGACGAAACCGGGCGTACAGAAGCCGCATTGCGAACCGTGGCAGTCGACCATCGCCTGCTGGACCGGATGCAGCGCGCCGTCCGCATCGCGCAGGTCTTCGACGGTGAAGAGCGCGCGGCCGTCGAGCGTCGGCAGGAACTGGATGCACGCGTTGACCGCTTTCAGCTGGAGCGCGCCGTGCGCGTCGCATTCGCCGACCACGACCGTGCATGCGCCGCAATCGCCTTCCGCGCAGCCTTCCTTGGTGCCCGTGCAATGGAGATCCTCGCGCAGATGCTGGAGCACCGTGCGCGACGCAGGCACGTCGCGTAT
The DNA here is from genome assembly GCF_050435685.1 of Paraburkholderia sp. GAS448. Lineage (NCBI taxonomy): Bacteria > Pseudomonadati > Pseudomonadota > Betaproteobacteria > Burkholderiales > Burkholderiaceae > Paraburkholderia > Paraburkholderia sp. GAS448. Next base: position 19,370 of record NZ_JBNDKT010000010.1, on the reverse strand, counting down.
TTCACGGACGGACCCACGATAATAGAAACGGATGGTTTGCGTTGTCATGGCCAATCCAGAAGACATTGCGGACCGGGCGCGCGTTACGCTTGGGGTCGCGCCGTAGCCGGCCTCGCGCACGTAGATCGCCATCCATGACTGAAGATAGCACTGACGGGCTCCGGAAAGTATTTCCCGGCAATGATGCGGGTTATCAGCACGCAATCATGACAATCGTACGATTCGCGCGCGGCGCGGAAGTTGCGCGCCGGGGAAATGGCGCGGGAGTGAGGCGGGGCGGGCCACACAGCCTGTGTGGCTGGACCCCGTACGGGACGCAGAGGCGGGAATCGCGGCGGCCTCGTACGGCCAGGTGTTTACGCGCAGGCGGCCTTGAGCTGGGCGTACCTGCGCGATGTCGTTGCGCTTATCCGCGTCGGCGGTTGCGCAGCAGGCTCAGCGCGAGCGGCACGAAGGCGACCACGAACGCGATCAGCGACCAGCCGGGCAGCGAGATGCCGAAGATCGGCGGGTAGGGCGTTTCGCACAGGCCCGCCACCTTGAACACTCCAGGCAGCCAGTGCGCGGGAGGCAGGCTGTCGACGACGGGCTGCAATGCGTCGAAGCCGCAGCTGAAGCCCGGATGGGCTTGCACAAAGACATGGCGCGCGGCGGTGACGATGCCGCCGAGTGCCGACAGGGCAGCGAGAAATTCCAGCAGGCGCACACCGCGCCAGCTATGGAAGCGCGCGCCGAGGAACGCGAAGATGGCGATCAGCAGAAAGAAATAACGCTGGATGATGCACAGCGGACAGGGATCCTGGTGCTCGACGTATTGCAGATACAACGCGCCGGCGACCAGCGCCACGCAGATCAGGCCAAGCAGGACCAGCAGCGTGCGCTCACGACGCAGCACAGGGTCGTGGTTTCTCATCAGATGGGTTAGGGCCATATATTTAAATTGGGGCTGAATTAGCGTGGTGGTGAGCGCGATTCTAGCGCGAACGCCGCTTGCATCGCGTTTGGTCTAACGGATTGTGTTGAGAACGGCTTCAGCGGCGCGGCCGATGGCGAGCAGGGCATCGTCGGCGTGCGGCGCGCCGGCGAGCATCAGCCCGACGGGTGCACTGCCGCGCGGATGGCACGGCAGCGACAGGGCGCACGAATCGAGGAAATTGAACGCGCTCGGATTCCGCAGGATCAATGCGTTGACCCGGCCGAAAGCGTCGTCGTCGTGTTCCAGATCGGCGACGCGCGGCGGCACGACCGGCACCGTCGGCGCAACGATCGCGTCGAAACGTTGCCACAGTGCGCGCGCAGCCTCGAGCAGGGCGTTGCGTTCGGCGACGAGGTCGAGATAGTCGGCCGCGCTGGCTGGCTGGCCTTTGAGAATCCGCGCCAGTACGCGCGGGTCGTACTCGTCGCGGTGTTTCTCGAGCAACGGCCGGTGCCATGCATACGCCTCGATCGGCGAAAAGCCGAAGCGGTTGATCTCTGGCAGCCGGTCGAGCGGTGCGAAGCGAACCTCGCTGACAATCGCACCGGCCGCTTCGAGATGCTTGAGCGCGGTATCGATTGCCTCGGCGACGGCGGGCTCCACGCCGTCCGTGACATGGTTCGTGAGCACGCCGAGCCGCACGCCTTCGAGCGGCCGCGCGGCTGGAATGCGCGGCTCGAGCCCGGCCAGTATCCGGTCGATCAGCGCGCAGCACGCCACCGATACGCCGATCGGGCCGAACGAATCGAGCGTCGGCGAGAGCGGCACGCCGCCCTGCTTGGGAATGCGGTCGGCGGTCGGCTTGAAGCCGGTCAGGCCGCAGAGCGCAGCCGGAATGCGGATCGAGCCGCCGGTGTCCGTGCCGAGCGCGACCGCGGCCATGCCGTCCGCAACCGATGCCGCTGCGCCCGACGACGAACCGCCCGAGATGCGTTCGTCGCCTTTCACCCCGCGCCGGTAGGGCGACAGCGGGTTGCCATAATGCGGATTGAGGCCGAGGCCGGAGAACGCAAACTCGCTCATGTTGGTGCGGCCGACGATGACAGCGCCCGCCCGCTTCAGCCGGGCGACCGCAACAGCATCGGCGGTGGCCGGGGCGGCGTTTTCGAGCGCGCGTGAACCGGCGCGCGTCACCTGGCCCTGAATGTCGAACAGGTCCTTCACCGAGACGGGGATGCCGGCGAGCGGCGACAGCACCGTGCCGGCGGCGCGCAGGCGGTCGTGCGCGTCGGCGGCGGCGCGGGCGCTGTCGGCATCGACGTGCATGAAGGCAATGGCGCCCTGGCCCGCCGGATCGGCGATCCTGTCGAGCGCGGCTTCGACGAGTGCGCGGCTGGTGGTGCGTCCGGCGGCCAGATCGGCGGCGAGCTGGGCGAGCGGCGGGAAGGGCGTGAATTCGGTGGCCATGGCAGTCCGGATCGGTTGGATGATGCGTGGACCGGCTTCGCTACGTGCCGCAGGGCTGTCTCAATGGCGTGGTACCAAGGGACAGGACAGGCGGGCGGCGGCGAAACCGTCAGGCGATATCGTCCGCATTGTAGATCGGCTCCCGTCAGCTGGCGGATGACTGAACCTGTAACCGGCTGAAATCGATCCGCTGCGGGTCTGGGTTACCATTCAATTTTTACGTTTTGTAAGGATACTCGCGCATGCACCACGGAATCGGCTTCATTCAGGACCTGGCGGTGGTGATGGCGATCGCGGGCGTCGTCACCGTGCTGTTTCATCGCCTGAAACAGCCGGTGGTGCTGGGTTATATCGCGGCGGGGCTGATCATTGGGCCATACACGCCGCCGTTCCAGTTGATCCACGACGAGCAGACGATCCAGACCCTCGGCGAACTCGGCGTGGTGTTCCTGATGTTCTCGCTCGGACTCGAGTTCAGTCTGCGCAAGCTCTTTCGCGTGGGGGCGACGGCGATTGTCGCCGCCTTGTCCGAGATCGTGCTGATGCTGTGGCTGGGCTATGAAATCGGCAGCGCGTTCGGCTGGAGCCCGATGGATTCGCTGTTCCTCGGCGCGATCCTCGCGGTTTCGTCGACGACGATCATCGTCAAGGCGCTCTCGGATCTCGGTCTCAAGCGAGAGCGTTTCGCGCAGCTCGTGTTCGGCATCCTGATCGTCGAGGATATTCTCGCGATTGCGATGCTCGTCCTGCTTTCCGGCATCGCGCAGACGGGCCAGCTTAGCCCGGGCATCGCGTTCGTCACGCTCGGCAAGCTGCTGCTGTTCATGACGGTGTCGCTGGTGGTCGGGATTCTCGTCGTGCCGCGCGCGCTCAATTATGTCGCGCGTTCGAACAGCGACGAGATGCTGCTCGTGTCGGTGCTTGGCTTCTGCTTCGGCTTTTGTCTGCTCGTCGTGAAGCTCGACTACAGCATTGCGCTTGGCGCCTTCATGATCGGCGCGATCATGGCCGAATCGCGTCATCTGCATCGCATCGAGCATCTGATCGCGCCGCTGCGCGACGCCTTCTCCGCGATCTTCTTCGTCACGATCGGGCTGATGCTGAACCCGGCCGTGCTGGTCGACTACGCATGGCCGATCGCCGTGATCACGGTCGCGGTGATCCTGGGCAAGATCGTGTCGTGCGGGCTCGGCACTTTTCTCGCCGGCAAGGACGGGCGCACGGCGATGCGGGTCGGCATGACCGTCTCGCAGATCGGCGAGTTCTCGTTCATCATCGCGTCGCTCGGCCTCACGCTGAAGGTGACGAGTGCGTTTCTCTATCCGATCGCGGTTGCCGTGTCGGCGCTCACGACGCTCTTCACACCCTACCTGATCCGCGCTGCAGACCCGCTCACGCGCCGCCTCGGTGCGGCGCTGCCGTCCACTGTCGTGACCGTCTTCGGCATGTACGGGCAATGGCTCGACAGCTTGCGGTCGGAGGCCGGCGGTCCGACCGTGTTCAGCATCACGCGCCGTATCGTCCTGCAGATCGCGGTGAATCTTGCGCTCGTCGCGGCGATCTTCCTGGGCGCTTCGTATGGCGCGCCGTATGCCAGCGCGTGGCTCGCGCGCTGGGTGCCGTCTGAGCCGATCCAGCGCGTCGTGCTGTGGAGCGCGGCGCTCGTCGTGTCGATGCCGTTTCTTGTCGCGGTCTATCGCAAGACCAGGTCGCTTGCCTTGCTGCTCGCCGAAGTCAGCGTGCAGCCCGCGAAGGCCGGGCGCTTCACCAGTGCGCTCCGTTACGCGATCTCGGACCTCGTGCCGGTGGTCTCGATGATCGGCGTGTTTCTGCTCGTCGCGGCGCTGTCGGGCGCAATCCTGCCGCCGACTGGCCTGCTCGTCGCCGTGCTGGTCTGCGCGGCATTGCTGGTGACGCTGCTGTGGCGCTGGTGCGTGAAGATCCACGCCTCGATGCAGATCGCGCTGCGCGAAACGTTCGACGAGCAGCCCGACCCGTGATCCGGCGACGCCGAAAAGAAACGCAACAATGTGAGTAATTGTTTGGAGGTTTGCCCGCCATCGCCCGGTGGCGGATAATCAGATCTGGTCCATTCGTTCGCGTGCACGGCGCGCCTGCCCCACAGTCATGAGCGAAAACAAGTCAGCCAATCCCGGCACGCCCGGTTCTCCTGCAACCGACCTGCCTGGAGTTTCGACGTCTGCCTCGACGTCTGAAACACAGCCGGGATCGACGGGGCCTTCCAGCGAAACCAGCGAGGAGGCGGCACGCGCCTCAATCGATGCGCCCGCAAGCGCACCGACCGTGACGCCAGCCGATCCTCCCAGGACCCAGCAACAGCTCGATGCGGCACAGGCCCGCGCAGCCGCTGTAGAGGCGACCGCGAAGCAGGAAGCCGCAGTGCATGAGCGGGACAAGACTTCGAGGCATGGCAGCCCGGCGTCGCCGACTTCAGCCGCTCCGGCTGCACAACAGGCTCAGAAGGCAGCGGCGGGCGCCCCCGAGGCAGCATCGGACGCTTCGGCGAAACCCGCGCCCGGGTCGCCGCCCCCGGGCTTTACGTCGCAACCCGATTTCACTGCCTTCAACCCGCCGCCGGCCAGTGCGCTGCCGCCGGCAGCGCCGCGCTATCTACGGCAGAGCGATTCGGCCTGGTCGGTGTTCGGCCGGATCATCGCGGCACGTGCCCGGCAGCTGTTCGATCGCGCCGGTCAGAGGATTACCCAGCGCACGCTGCGCATCGGCGTGTCCGCGCGGATCTTTCACCCGGAACCGGGTGCGAAAGGGTTGCGCGGCAAGACGTTGCAGTATCTGGAAGAATCGATTGCCCACTGGGTGATGTCGCGCGACGTGATCGTCTTCATGATCCCGACGGTCGGTCATCAAGGCATGCTGCATCCGAGCAACATCCGGCTGCGCGACTATGCAAAGCATCTCGATGGGCTGTTGCTGCAGGGTGGCGCGGACGTGTCGCCGCAGTCGTACGAGGAAGTCGCAACGCGGCCGGAATGGCCCGGCGACCGTGTCAGGGACATGTACGAACTCGAGCTGCTGCACGAATTCGTCGAGTCAGGCAAGCCGGTGCTCGGCGTTTGCCGCGGTTGCCAGCTGATCAACGTCGCGTTCGGCGGCTCGCTGTACCAGGACATCGCCACCGAAGTGCCGACCGCCGGCGTGCACGTCAGCGAACATTACGACCAGCACCGTCACGCGATCCACTTCCCGGACGGCTCCACGCTGGCGAACATGTTCCCCGGGCGCCGCGAGGCGATCGTCAATTCGATCCACCACCAGGCAGTGAAAACGCTAGGGCGCGACCTGAACATCGAAGCGGTGTCGGCAGCGGATGGCATCATCGAAGCCGTGCGCTATCGTCGCGCTCCATTTGTGATGGGCGTGCAGTGGCACCCTGAGTTTCACCGCGCCGGTGGTCCGGAACTGCTCGACTGCACGCCGTTGCTCGATACCTTCCTGCGGGTGGCGCGCGAGACCCGCTTCTAGCGCATGCCTTCCCGGGCGTATCCGAGGCTCCGAGGCACAAGAAAAAACCGGCTTCAAGCCGGTTTTTTCTTGTCGTTGTCCTTGATTGTTCAGCCGGTCGGCGCGGCGAAATTTCTATGCATCGCGGCGACGGCCGGGTGGGGCGGATCAATCGACAGCACCGTCGACATCGCCGGTCGATATCTTGATTTAAAGTCCCGCCGCGCGACTGTCGAACGCTTCGCTTTGCTGCGAATCCGCGCGATAATAACCGGCTCTACTGGATTTGTTTCGCTTGGAGCGTGCACGATGAAGTACTCCTTATCTCTGCGGCGCGTGGCATGGCTCGCCATGGCGGGAGCGTCGCTGCATGGCGCGTTGGCGCTGGCGCAGGAGAGCGAGGCGACGGTGCCCGTCGTCGGCACGCGGCCTGCGTTGAGCGCACTGACGGCGCAGCCCGCCACGTCCGCGCCCGCACCGCAGGCCGCAGCCGGCGTCGCATCGGGAAATGACGCGGACGTGCAAGGCTACGTTGCCGAACTGATCCAGATGATCCACGACGCGAAGCTGGTCGAGTTGCGTACGACGTACAACGGCAGCTTCGGTGCGAGTCTCTTTTTCTATCCGGACGACATGACGTACTACGTCGCGCTGTTTCAGGACCGTCATTTCTGGCGCGTAATCAAGTCCCAGGACGACGCGCGTGCCGAAGCGATCTATGCGGGCTTCGTGCAGCAAACGTCGCAGCTGGCTGAAATCGAGATTCACCGCGCGCAGTTGCAGGCACAGAACGCGTTTCTCGATCGCGTGATTGCGTCGTCGGCAGATCGCGCACGGCGTCTGCAAGCTGATCTCGAAGTCGCCCGCACGCAACAGGCGCAGGTCAGCGATCGTCAGCGTCAGATGCGGGCCGAGGCCGTCGCGTTGCGTGTCGAGAAAGAGAAGGCCCAGGCACAGTTGCGTGATCTGCAGCGCCAGGTTCAGATGTTGCAACGTCAAAATGAGGCGGGTTTGCCCACGGCCAAGTAGCCGCGCGCAATCGCATGATCAAAAGAGAACAGCCCTGTACGTACAGGGCTGTTCTCTTTTGCGCTGTCAGCTATGGTGCGAAGCGCTCAGGCACCTCGGTAACCCGACGCTGCTTCATGTGGTCCATCCAGCTGATGTCGTCTGTTCGCGCTGCATGGTGCGACGGTGCAAGATCGCCGCTGTGCGGGCGTGCCCATATCGTAATGGAAGCGTACTCGTCAGTGACGGCCGGCGTGTTTTCGCGCGATGAAAAGCGCCCCGCCGCTGACGGCATCGCAGCGGAATGATAGGTCGTTGAGGCTGGCAATTCGGTGTGGCGGCGAGTATCAACGTTGTGGGACGCGGCGCGATACTCTCCATTTCGCGCATGAGCCGTGGCGGCGCGATTGCTGTGACGGGTGGGTTTGTTGGTGGCCTTTGCGTTTGCGTGCGCGACGGTATTGTGTGTCTTCCTTACGTCGACTTCTGTATGTGTACCCTGAGAGGTCGCTGTGGCTGCCTGCACTTCAGGTGGCAACGGCTGCGCGACAGGGCGCGCAGTGGTGTCGGGCCTGGCGACGTTCTGTACCTGGTGAACCGGCGTGTCTTTCAATGCGATCCATGTCAGCAGCGCGATGCCCCCCGCTGCGACGGCGCTGCCTGCGAGGGCGGCACGCTTGCGTGTCGACGGGGATAGTGCGACCGACGCCACGACAGTTTCCGTCGGTGTGACGAGCCTGTCGACCGTCGACACTATACAGGCTGTTTGAGCACCAACCTCGGTGGGGGCGTTTGCGAGGGGCGACTCCCAGCGACACATCGAACGTATCGCATCTGCGCTCAGACAGAACGTGCGCAGCATCGCGGCATAAAGCGCCTTGAGCTGCGGGCGAATGCTGAAGTTGGGCGGCAGCAGTGCCCATTCGCGCCCAAACGGAACGGGCAGGCCATCGAACGGGCGCGCTCTCGGGAGGGCTATGTGGCCTTCGATCAGGGTGAGGGGGATAGTCGACATCGACGTTTTAGCGACTCCTCGCAGCGGGATCCTGGAGCCTCACGGCGACGTGCGGAGCGGTATCGTTCAACGTGCGCATACCCGTTCAGCGGCCACAGACAACTCACGCCAAAAGCCATGGAGGAAGCAACGCATGATGCACCCAGCGAGGGGCGTCAACGATCAGACGCGTCTTAAAATGGCAGTCAATTGAACAGGAGTGCTGATATTCCAGAAGGCATCAACTTCGCAGCATTAGCCGTCAACGCTGGTGCCTTCATTCCCCGCGTCGAGGCGGTACACATAACGCAGCGCGGTAATGTCCACGCCACCCATGTGATCGGGCTCGGCGCCCGCGGGTTGCCAGCCCTGCCGTTCGTAGAACGCGATCGCTTGCGCATTGCCTTCGAGCACATACAGATAGAGCTGCGCTTCGCCGTGCGCGCGAGCCCAGTCGAATGCGGCGCGCATCAGCAGCTTGCCGACGCCGATGCCCTGACGGCCCGGCAGCGTGTGCAGATTGTCGAGCAGCACGCCCCACGGCGAATCGACCTGCCGTTCGACGCACGCGAAGCCGATCGCTTCTCCCGCACGTTCGGCGATGACGACGAGTCGCCTGTTTGCGCCCGGGGCATTCAGGCGTGCCTGCCAGTGGGCCGCACGTTCAGTGACAACATCGTTGTCAAGAAACGCATCGGGCAGCAGGCCGCGATAGGTCTCCCGCCAACTGGTGGCGTGAATGGACGCGATGAGCGCTGCGTCGTCGGTCGAGGCAGGACGCAGGTTGAGTTCGGACATTGCGAAACGCTTTAAAAGAGATCAGGCCGCTAGTGTACTGCTCGCGTACACCGCCGGTTTCGTAAGGATTTTGTATGAAATGCAATATGGCAGCAGTGGCGGTAAGATCCTGCCAGGCGGGCGCTTCGAGCCCGCTCCAGGTATTACCCGGATATCGCGTCGATGCCCGGCGAATCAAGATCAATTGCCTCTCTGCGCATTCATCCTGATGTCTAGCCGCGCGCATCCACTTGCCGACGCCGTGGATTGTTTCAACTGCGCTTTGCCGTCGCCGGCACTGCGAAGCGCCAATCAGAGAATGTCATGTCTACAGCGTCCCACGCATCTTCGCCCACAGAATCAAAGGTCAAGACAGTATTCCGCGTTGTCAGCGGCAACTTTCTTGAAATGTATGACTTCATGGTCTACGGCTATTTCGCATCCGCGATTGCCAAGACCTACTTCCCGAGCGGCAGCGACTTTGCCTCGTTGATGCTGGCGCTGTCAGTGTTCGGCGCGGGTTTCCTGATGCGCCCGATCGGTGCCATCGTGCTTGGCGCATACATCGACCATCACGGCCGTCGCAAGGGGCTGATTCTCACGCTCGGGCTGATGGCGGTCGGCACGCTCACGGTGGCTTCGGTACCAGGCTACGCGACAATTGGCCTGATCGCACCCGTGCTCGTTCTGTTCGGCCGGCTCTTGCAGGGCTTTTCGGCCGGCGTCGAACTGGGCGGTGTGTCTGTGTATCTGTCCGAGATCGCGACGAAGGGCAACAAGGGTTTCTATTGCGCATGGCAGTCGGGTAGCCAGCAGGTGGCCGTCGTGTTCGCAGCGCTGATCGGCGTGATCCTGAATAGCGTGCTGCCCGCCGAGCAGATGACGGCGTGGGGCTGGCGTGTGCCGTTCCTGATCGGCTGCCTGATCGTCCCGTTCCTGTTCCTGATCCGCCGCTCGCTGAAGGAAACGGAAGAGTTCCTCGCGCGCAAGCATCATCCTTCGATGGGCGAGATCATGAAGACGATGGCGCAGAACTGGGGCATCGTGCTGGCCGGCATGGGCATGGTCATCATGACGACGGTGTCGTTCTACATGATCACCGCCTACACGCCGACCTTCGGCAAGGAGGTGCTGAAGCTGTCCGCGATCGATGTGCTGGTGGTTACCGTATGCGTGGGCGTGTCGAACCTGATCTGGCTGCCGCTCGCGGGTGCCTTGTCGGATCGGATCGGGCGTCGTCCGGTGCTGCTGACGTTCACGATTCTCACGATCCTCACGTCGTATCCGGCGGTGCAGTGGCTGGTTGCCGATCCGTCGTTCCTGCGCCTGCTCGGCGTGCTGCTGTGGCTCTCGTTCCTGTATGGCAGCTATAACGGTGCGATGGTCGTCTCGCTGACGGAAGTCATGCCGGTCGAAGTGCGTACCGCTGGCTTCTCGCTCGCCTACAGCCTCGCAACGACGGTTGGCGGCTTCACGCCGGCGATCTCGACGCTGCTGATTCATGTCACCGGCAACAAGGCTGCGCCTGGGCTGTGGCTGGGCGTGGCGGCTATCATCGGCCTGATCTCGACGCTCGTGCTGTACCGCACGCCGGAGGCGCGCAATCAATACCGCGCGGCCTGACGACGGACGTGCGCGGCGTCGCGCGATGACGTGCAACCCGGCGCATGCAGCTGGAGTCAAGTCGAAGAGGGGCCGAAGGGCCCCTCTTTGAACCCTTACCTGCTCTCGACGCCGGCGACCGCCGCCGCTGCGTCCACCCGGCGCTCACGCGCCGGGCCTTCCAGTTGCCGGCATTCCACCGTGATACCCCTGCGCGGTGCGTCGAGAACAAACCGGTCGATCAGCTCGCGCACGTCCGGATCGATAAAGTCGGCACGCGTCGCATCGACGATCACGAACGCATTGTCCGGAATCTGCTGAAGGTGGTGCCGCAGCGATACCTTGCCGAGGAACGACACGTCCTTACGAAACGACAGCAGAAAATGGTCGCCATGTTGTGCGATTGTGATGGGACGTTGCAGATTGGCGCGGATCGCCAGCGCGATGCTGCATGCAATGCCTAGCAGGATGCCGATCAGCAGATCGGTCAGCAGCACGCCGACGACCGTCACGGCGAACGGCGCAAAACGCTCGACACCCTGTCGGGCGATCGAGGTAAAAAGCGAAGGGCTGGCGAGTTTCAAACCCGTGAAAATGAGAATCGCGGCCAGGCAGGCAAGTGGAATCAGATTGAGCACACTCGTGAGCACGAACACGCTGCACAACAGCAGCATGCCATGCACCACCGCCGACCAGCGGCTTTGCGCGCCCGCGTGAACATTCGCGGAGCTACGCACGATCACCGATGTGATGGGCAACGCGCCGATCGCACCCGCCATCATGTTACCGATACCCTGCGCCTTTAGTTCGCGAGCGGGATAGACGGGTCGTTTCTTCGGATCGATCTGCTCGACCGCTTCAAGACTCAGCAGCGTTTCGAGACTCGCGACGATAGCCAGCGTCATCGCCAGACGCCAGACGTCGGGGTTCATCAGTTGGGCGAACGCAGGAAATCTGAACATGTCGCTCACTGCATCGAGCGAATCGAGCGAAGGCAACGCGACGCGATGTTCGACCGGAGGCGCAAACGCCGGCGCGAAGGCATCGAGGACCAGCGTCGCCGCGATGCCCAGCATGACAACCACGAGAGGGGCCGGCATCGCCCGGACCGCCGCGAAGCGGCGCAGGGCCTTCGATTCCCAGCCCGCGAGTACCGCAAGCGAAAGCACTGCAATCAGACTGGCCGCGATCGACATCGAACCGATCGGCGTATGAAGCACGCCGGCGTTCGCGCCGACGATCGCTGCGCCGTCGTTCGCCAGGCCGGCCGCGAGAGGCAACTGCTTGATGATCAGCATCAGGCCGATCGCAGCGAGCATGCCCTTGATCACCGACGACGGCACATACGCGGCAAAGCGCCCCGCTTTCAACATGCCAAAGCCAAACTGGATGACACCCGACAGCAGCACGGCGATCAGAAAAGCGGAAAAGCCGCCGAGCCGGGCAATGCCTTCGACGACGATCACGACAAGCCCTGCCGCCGGTCCGCTCACGCTCAGCTGGGAGCCGCTCAGGAGCGCCACGACCAGCCCGCCGACGATGCCGGACAACAGACCCGCAAACGGTTCGACGCCAGAAGCATTCGCGATGCCAAGACAAAGCGGCATCGCGACCAGAAAGACAACGGTGCCGGCAAACAGATCGCGCGGCAAGGTGATAAAGGTTTCACGTAGGCTCATGTTTTTCCGGAGAAATGAAAGTCTGCGGCGGCGGGCACCGCGCGGTTAGATCGATACGCGACCGGTGGACGGCTTACGAGGCCGCGGCTATTTGACCGGATCCCCGGTGAAGCCGGAGGCAAGGACCTTGATCAGTCCGTTGTGCAGGCCGAAGATCCAGCCATGCACGCGTGGCGCAGACTCGGCATCACACAAGATCGGCGTCCTGCGCAGTTCACGGACCTGTTCCAGTACATTCAACTCGGCCAGGCGGTTCACCCGCGACTCGCCTTCGGGCAAGCCGTCCAGCTCCCGCCGGTGTCGCGACGCCAGCGCGCATAGCGGAGCAATCCGCCGGGTCACGTGCGGCAAATCCGGCGAGGGCAGCAGCAGCGACGCACGCACCCCGCCACAACCGTAGTGGCCGCAGACAATCACGTCGTCGATCTTGAGCACGTGAACGGCATACTCGAGGACGCTCATCACGTTGTCGTCGGACGAAGAGAACAGATTGGCGATATTCCGATGCACGAAGAGATCGCCGGGATTGGCGTGAGTCACCGTTTCAGCCGGCACGCGGCTATCCGAACAGCCGATCCAGAGCACCTTCGGATTCTGGCCTTGCGTGAGGCCGGAGAAGAATTGCGGATCGCTATCGGCGGTCTCACGCGCCCAGGCGACATTCTCGACAAGCATGCGTTTGGGATGATTCATCGACAGGCACTCCGGCGAAGAAAAGAACGGGCGTTATTGATCGTGCGTTTGCCGCTCGACGGACGGGCTTTTGTTGCATATAACGAGGTTCCTGCGAATTGCTTTGTAAAAGAGAGTTCCCTCATTCTCAAATATGAAGAGCAATACCATGTTTTATATGACCTGGTTCGGAAGTGGACTTACTTCTGCGTAACCGTCACCGCCTTCTCCATTTCCCGCTAGCCCCATACGCCAGGATTTAGCCCTGCGCCTCCAGGAGGCAGGCGTGTGATGTCCTCTGTGGCTAGCTTGGCGGTCAACACACGCCGCGCGGCGCAGAATGCTTGAACTCTGCAAGTGCAGGCTGGTAATCGTCAACCGCGCTTCAGAGCGGACGCTGTTGGTATGCGGTTTTTATACTAACACCTTATGCGCAGCAAAGTGTTGCACTTCAACATTTAAAAACAAAATTGACAATCGCTTTATTTATTTGGGAATAGTCCTATATTAATGCGCGTTATAAATGCAGTTTAGGCGTTGAGTGTCCACTATTGTTTAATCTATTAAGCGGGCTATTGACTCGAAGCGCCTTAATTTGGGCAGGTTATGAAATTTGCGCGCTGAATTGCATTTGTGCTCGCAGCTGCGGGTGCAATTCCGGCTGCTTCGTTTGCTGCTGACAGTGCCGTCACCGATGAACCGAGCTTGCCAGGCCGGGGAAGTGTTTATAGGTGGTGTGACAGGGGAGGGCCGTGAGGCCTGCTCCTATCCCGATTTTTCAGGCGTCGCGCAATGCGAGCGCAACGGTTGCGACGACCTCGTCCCAGGCTCCCGGTTCCGCCTGGCGAACGAGTTGCACGCCCGGATACCACGGGCTGCGCGTATCACCGACGAACCAGCGCCAGTCGGCGGCGAACGGGAGCATCAGCCAGAGCGGCTTGCGCAACGCGCCGGCGAGGTGGGCAATCGACGTATCGACCGACACGACCGCATCGAGCCGCTCGATGATCGCAGCGGTATCCGCAAAGTCTCCGATACGCTGCCCGAAGCGATGGATCGACGCGCTGCGCGGATGCGCGTCCAGCGCAGCCCGATCCGCTGCGTCAAGTTCGGGTTGCAGCACGACCCAGTCGATGCCCTCGAGCGCGAACAGAGGCTCGAGCGCGGCGAGCGGCATCGTGCGGTTTTCGTGCTGCTGGATGCGGCCGGACCAGGCGAGCCCGATCTTGCGCTTCGCCTGCCCGCCGATCGACCCGCGCCACTTGCGTAGATAGGCCGGCGGCACGGTGAGGTACGGCGTGCGCGCCGGAATGCTCTCGAGCGTCAGGCCGAGCGCGAGCGGCAGGCTCAACAGCGGACATTGCAGGTCGGCACGGGGCCGCGGGGCGCCCCGGGCAAGCAGCGTCACGCGCCAGTCTTGCGCCGCGGGAGCAAGGATCGGCAGCAGTTGCGGCTGCACTTCGAGCACGATACGTACGGCTTGCTGCGCAACGAGCGGCACGAAACGCACGAACTGCAGCGTGTCGCCGAAACCCTGTTCGGCGTGAATCAAGAGCGTCTTGCCTTTGATCGGCTCGCCGCGCCAGCGGGGCAGCGTTTGCATGCCAGGCTGCGCGGTGGTTTCGAGCCGCCATTCGTATTCGGGCAGACCGCGCGCGAAGTCGCCGAGCGTGAGCCGCACGAGCGCGCGATTCATATGCGCGGACGCGAGTGCGGGGCGCAGTCGCAGGGCCTGATCGAACGCGCGCACTGCTGCCTCATGCGCGCCGAGCGCATGGCGTGCGGTGCCAAGGCTAAGCCATGCCAGTGCGAATCCTGGATCGAGGCCGACAGCGCGCTCGAAATGTTGCGTGGCTTGCGCATGCCGCCCGTGTGCAGCAAGCGCATTGCCAAGACCGAATAGCGCAGGCACCAGATGTGGCTGCAACGAGAGCGTCGCTTCGAAAGCGGCGATGGCTTCCTCATGCCGGCCAACTGCGTCGAGCGTGTTGGCAAGATTGAATTGCGCAGCGACAAAGCGCGGTTGCGCGGCGAGCGCGGCCTGAAACTGCGCGATGGCGTCGTCGGCCCGGTTCAGCGCGTTGAGCGCCATCCCGAGATTGTTGTGCGCGCCCGCGTGACCCGGACGCAATTCGAGGGCCCGCCGGAACTCGGCGATCGCATCTTCGTGCTGCCCGAGCGCGTGCAACGCGTTGCCGAGATTATTGTGCGACGACGCGTCGCCTGGTTGCAGGTGCAGCGATTTCCGGAACGCGTCGGCGGCGTCTTCGTGCCTCCCGGCGGCCGCATACGCGTTGCCGAGGTTGTAATGCGCCATCGGAAAGGCCGGCGAGAGCGACAGCGCATTGCGAAAGCGCTCGATTGCGCCGTCCAGCTGGCCGAGCGCCTTCAGCGCGTTGCCGAGATTCAGGTGCAACGCCGCATCGTGCGGGCGCAGGTCGACAGCGCGCCGGACGAGATCGGCGGCGGCGGCGTGCTGGCCTTGCTGGTGGCGCAGCACGCCCAGCAGGTGCAGGGCGTCGACGTGGACGGGGTCGGCGGCGAGCGTCGCGAGATATTCGCGCTCGGCGTCGTCGAGTCGACCGTCACGATGAGCCGTCCAGGCGCGGGAAAAAGCAGGTTCCATGACGGTGGGAAGACGGTTCGGGTGAGACAGACGCCGCATTTTCCCACACTCGGCGGACCACACCCGGATTGACACGATCGGGGGTCGTTGCAGGTCGACCTCGGCACCTCGAATCACCGCTGCGTGCTCGATCATCCTCAGCACCGCCATTGAACGCATTTGATGCACCGCCTCGCCGGACAAAAAAACGGCGGCGTACACTAGTCGGCATGTCTGTGTCTGGAGCCCTGCATGCCCGCCGCTTTTCTCGACGCACCTCCGGTCCTCATCGTCGGCGCTGGTCCGACGGGACTCGCTGCGGCGATGAGCCTCGCACGCGCGCATATTCCGGTACGTTTGATCGACAAGGCGTTGCATCCTGCACCGTACTCGCGCGCGATTGGCATCCAGGCGCGCACGCTCGAACTGCTCGAACAACATCGCATCGTCGAGCCGTTTCTCGAGCTCGGGCATCGGGCGCGCGCGGCCAATCTCTACTCGAACGGACAGCGGCGCGCGCGGCTCGATTTCGATCCGCTGCAGACGCGTTATCCGTATCTGCTGTTTCTCGATCAGTCGGTCACGGAACGCCTGATGACGGAGCATCTCGCGACCCTCGGTGTGACGGTCGAGCGCGGCGTCGAACTGGCCGCGTTCACGCAGGGGTCGGCGGGCATCAGTGCGACGCTTCAGCGGGCCGACGGTCGCACCGAGACGTTGCATCCATCGTATCTGGTCGCCGCCGACGGCGCGCACAGTGCGATCCGTCACCGGCTCGGCGCAGCCTTCGCCGGCAAGACATTCGAGCAGACGTTCCTGCTCGCGGACGTGCAGGCGGAGACCGACTGGCCCGACGATGAGTTTCATATCTTCGCGTCCGGCGACGGGCTGGCTGCGCTCTTCCCGATGGGTAACGAGCGTTACCGGCTGATTGCGGATCACCCGGCGCCGCAGCTTGTCGTCGCCGCACCGCAGAGCGCTGCGGCCACGCCCGTACCGTTGCCGGGCGCGACGCTCTCTTCAGCGACACCGTCGCTCGATGAATGCAGGGCGATCGTCGGGCGTCGCGTGCAGCATCCGGTCGTCCTGTCGGGCATGACGTGGGCAGCGTATTTTCATCTGAACAGCCGGATGGTCGAGCAGCTGCGCGCCGACCGCGTGTTTCTTGCCGGCGATGCCGCGCATGTCCACAGTCCAGCCGGCGCCCAGGGGATGAACACGGGCATCCAGGAAGCGTTCAATCTCGGCTGGAAGATCGCGCGGGTTCTCTCCGGCGGCGCGCCCGACCGGCTCCTCGACACCTATCACATGGAGCGTCATCCGATCGAACGCGATGTGCTGCGGCAGACGAGCTTCGTCACGCACCTCGCGGAAGCCGATCACGGGCCGCTCAAGCTGCTGCGCGAACGGGTGATGCCGGTGCTGGCCGCACTCGGGCCGTTGCGTGATGCCGCACGGCGCACCGTCAGTGAGCTGTCGATCCAGTATCGCCGCAGTCCGCTGACGCTCGAACGCGTACTCGATGGCGGTCCGCGCGCAGGCGAGCGGGCCCCCGATGCGTGGGTGCACGTGCTCGATGGGCCGCTCGGCAGGGCGCCGGGCATTGGTTGTCTGTTTGATCTGCACGACCCGGCGTTTTTTTCGCTGCTGGTGCTGGTCGCGCCGGATGCGCAGGACGAAGAGGCCACGCACGACCCGGTCACGGCGCGTAGGGCCGTCCGCGATGCCGACCTGAAGCGGTTTGTCGAAGAGGTCGAGCAGCTATTGCCGGGTGCGGTGCGTATCTGGCGTCTGACCGACGTGGACGGCGAGGGCCGTCCGTCACTGACTGATGCATACGGGCGCACACGTCCGGCCTTTTATCTCGTGCGGCCGGATGGCTATATCGCCGCGCGTGGCCGCCCCGCATCCGATCTGAACGGACTGCTGCGGCACTGCGAGTCATGGTTCACCAGGAGCACGCTGCCGGAGCGGGAGGTGGACTGAAGGCGGCAAGAAAAAACGCCGGACGCGATTCACGCGTCCGGCGTTTGTGCCCCTTGCTTCGCCAGCTGGTCAGGCCGCGACGGGCGTCAGTTCGTCCCGGTGCTTCAGCACGGCTTCCCTGACGATCGCGGACATCTCCACCTGAGTCGCGCCCGGTGTATCGAGCGCGACCAGCAACGCACGCCGCATGCGCGGTTCCCAGAAACGGCGAATGTGGTCGGCGATACCGGTCAGCGCTTCTTCGTGGTCCGGCATCGACTCGAAGAAATCGCCGATCCGGTTCGCCATGTCGACCAGATTGTCTTTATCCATGGATCGTCCTCACTTGCCAGCCGTTGCGTTGGCTGCTTCGTTGGCTGTCTCGCGCTGTTTCAGCAGATCGAGCTGCTCTGCGTTGAAGCGCGAATAGTTCTGTTGCCATTCCGACGGCTGGGCGACCGGCATCACCTGGACCGCCGTGACCTTGTACTCCGGACAGTTGGTCGCCCAGTCAGAGCTGTCGGTGGTAATCACGTTCGCGCCGGATTCGGGGAAGTGGAACGTCGTGTACACGACGCCCGGCTGCATCCGTTCCGTCACCTTCGCGCGCAGTACGGTCTGCCCTGCCCGCGATTCGATACCGACCCAGTCGCCCGTCTTGATGCCGCGTTCCTCGGCGTCGTGCGGATGCACTTCGAGGCGGTCCTCATCGTGCCAGCGCGAGTTCTCGGTACGGCGCGTCTGCGCGCCGACGTTGTACTGCGACAGGATGCGGCCCGTGGTCAGCAGCAGCGGGAACTTGCGCGTGACCTTTTCAGGCGTTGCGACGAACTTCGTGATGACGAACTTGCCCTTGCCGCGCACGAACGTATCGACATGCATGGTCGGCGTGCCGTCAGGCGCGTCCTCGTTGCACGGCCACTGGATGCTGCCCAGCTGGTCGAGCTTGCGGTACGAGACGCCATGGAAGGTCGGCGTGAGGCGCGCGATTTCGTCCATGATTTCCGACGGATGCGCGTAGTCCATCTCGTAGCCGAGCGCGCGGGCGAGCAGCACCGTGACTTCCCAGTCCGCGTAGCCCGGCACCGGCGGCATCACCTTGCGCACACGCGAGATGCGGCGCTCCGCGTTGGTGAACGTGCCGTCCTTTTCGAGGAAGGACGAACCCGGCAGCAGCACGTGCGCATACTTGGCGGTCTCGTTCAGGAAGATGTCCTGCACGACGATGCATTCCATCGACGACAGTGCGGCCGACACGTGATGCGTGTTCGGGTCCGACTGCACGATGTCTTCGCCCTGGCAGTACAGGCCCTTGAAGGAGCCATCGAGCGCGGCTTCGAACATGTTCGGAATGCGCAGGCCGGGTTCCGGCTGCAGCGTGACGTGCCACGCGTCTTCGAAGAGCGCGCGCGTGGTCGTGTCGCTGATGTGGCGATAGCCTGGCAGTTCGTGCGGGAACGAGCCCATGTCGCACGAGCCCTGCACGTTGTTCTGGCCGCGCAGCGGGTTCACGCCGACACCTTCACGACCGATGTTGCCCGTTGCCATCGCAAGGTTCGCGATGCCCATCACGGCGGTCGAGCCCTGTGCGTGCTCGGTGACGCCAAGGCCATAGTAGATCGCCGCATTGCCACCCGTTGCATAGATGCGGGCGGCTTCGCGCACGGTTTGCGCAGGCACGCCGGTCACATCGGCGGTCGCTTCCGGCGCGTTTTCCGGCAGCGCCACGAACGCGCGCCACTGCTCGAACGCACGCGATTCGCAGCGTTCGGCGATGAACGCTGCGTCGAGCAGGCCTTCGGTGACGATCACATGCGCAAGCGCATTGACGATCGCGACGTTCGTGCCCGGACGCAGTTGCAGGTGATGAACCGCCTTCACGTGCGGCGAGTCGACGATATCGATCACCCGTGGATCGATGACGATCAGCTTCGCGCCTTCCCGCACGCGGCGCTTCATTCGCGAGGCGAACACCGGGTGACCATCGGTCGGATTGGCGCCCATCACGACGATCACATCGGCCTTGTCCACCGACGCGAACGTCTGCGTGCCGGCCGACTCGCCGAGCGTCGTCTTCAGCCCGTAGCCGGTCGGCGAATGGCAGACGCGTGCGCAGGTGTCGACGTTGTTGTTGCCGAACGCGGCACGTACGAGCTTCTGCACGAGGTAGGTTTCCTCATTCGTGCAGCGCGACGAGGTGATGCC